>NZ_KN360926.1:0-66419 GCF_000784355.1 Methanolacinia paynteri
CGTCTTCGCTGCCGACAGAACCTGCCGAGATATCGGAATCGATTGCTGTGAAATCTGTACAATGGAAGCATCCCGGCCTTATACATTCTTCGAGATCTTTTAATGAAATAACCTGAACGGAACCGTCGTTCATCCTGATCTCAAGTTTTCCTTTTACATCGAAGCTTTTGATATTCCACGGTTCGATATTATGTTCCGATTTCAGTTTTCCGTCGATCAGTTTTCCGTAATCAAAGGTCTCGGTGCAGAAGAGTCCTATTATCAGCCTGATTGCATTGCCGAAGGGTCTTACTAGATCGTTGTCGCTCTCCTTCATCTTTCTGAGCGCCTGTACGGCACATGGAGTGCCGACTACAGCGATTCTGCTTAATTTTTTCTTTATAACCGCTTCTTTGAGAGATGCAAGCGTCGGAACCCACCAGTTGTAGCGGCTCCCGGCGGATGCGGTTATGGCTTCATCTGAGGTGATCAAAACCGAGAACGGTTCGTGAGTCCACCGGTCTTCAGAGACTGTTATCACTCCGTCGATAAGTCCGCTTTCAAAGGCGTTTGAGAGCAATGCAGTTACTGCACCTCCGCTCTGTCTTCCCGGGACTTCAAATGCCGATTTTGCGGAACCGATGCTGATGTATTCACCGAGCATCTTTTTGCCCGATGCCGCATCTCCTGTACGGGGGCATACCGCATAGCATGCGCCGCATTTTACATGATCTGTCAGGTCCTTACAGTAGCCGGTGTTCACAGGTGCTTCTGAGTTATCTCCTTTTTTAAATATGATTGCGTTTGCAGGACAGACGGCTACGCATGCGCCGCAGCCGGAGCAGATCCCCTTGTCCCAGACCTCTCTCTTCAAATCTTCGTAATTTATTCCCATAATGAATCACTCCCAGCAGTATTTTCCTGCAAACGGTCTTGCACTTGCCGGCACAATCTTAGTGTAAACGGATTCGGAAAGCTCCTTGTAATCGTAATCGAACAGCCTGCAGTATTCTTTAAGATACTTTTCAAGATCTTTACGGTCGTCTTCGGTAAGCTGCTCTTTTTTTGCACCGATACCGAGCAGTTTTTCATCGATGTCTCCACGGATGATTATCTTTCCGCCATGTATACCGCTTCCGATCCCTTTTCCTTTCACGGGTGCTTCTCTGTCAATGCCGAGGATTATCAGTAGTCCTCCGGCCATGTATTCACCGGAAAAAGATCCTGCTTTTCCTCCTACAACAAGGACAGGGCGCTTTTCGCTGTACTCCTTCATGTGGATCCCGCCCCTGTACCCGATATCGCATTTTACGAATACCTCTCCTCCACGCATGCTGTGAGCGGTAGCATCTCCTGCACTTCCGTAAATGACGATTTTGCCCGAATCCATGGTGTTTCCCGGAGCATGGTCGCAGTTCCCGCGAACAATAATTGTCGGGCCGCACATGAACATGCCGAGATCGCCTCCGGGAACGCCGTTGACTGTTATCTCGACATCATCACCCCTGATCCCGTTTCCGATAAATCTCTGGCCGCAGATATTGTTCAGGATGATCTTCTTTTTTCCCTCTGCGATGAGTTCCCTGATCCTGATATTCAGCGGAGTATAATGTAGATTCTTTGCATCGATCGTTACTGGTTCCATGTTCATGCTCCTATTGGCTTAATATCAAGGACCTTCAGCATCTCTTCGTCAAGCATGTAGCCCCTGAGTCTGTCGCGGTTTCCTCTCAGGCTTTCAAGCGAGTTGATTCCTGCGGCACCCATAAGTTCTGCAAGTTCGAGAGTCCATCCTTTGATGAGGTTCGCGACATTCTTTGACGCTTCGTCCGGGTTTATCCGGCTGACGAGTTCGGGCTTCTGCGTGGCGATTCCCCACGGACATAGTCCCCTGTAGCATGATCCGCAGACCCTGCAGCCCATTGCGATGAGTGCTGCAGTTCCTATGTAAACCGCATCGGCACCGAGTGCGATGGCTTTAGTGAGGTCTGCACTATCCCTGATCCCTCCGCTTGCCACAAGCGATACTTCGTTTCGTATGCCCTGCTGCCTGAGTTTGTCATCTACTGCGGCAATGGCGGCCTCAATTGGTATTCCCACGTGGTCGCGGAATACTCTTGGTGCGGCACCAGTTCCTCCCCTGAATCCGTCGACTACTACTACATCTGCAGAAGACCGGGCAATTCCTGCCGCGATTGCGGCAACATTGTGGACTGCTGCAATCTTAACGAAGACCGGTTTCTTCCACTCGGTTGCCTCTTTCAGGCTCCTTACGAGTTGTGCAAGGTCTTCTATACTGTAGATGTCATGGTGAGGTGCGGGACTTATGGCGTCACTGTGGAGCGGAACCATCCTGGTTTTCGATACTTCCTCTTCTACTTTCTCGCCGGGAAGGTGTCCTCCGATACCTGGTTTTGCTCCCTGCCCTATTTTAATCTCTATTGCCGCTCCTCTTTCGAGATAATTGATATCGACACCGAACCTTCCCGATGCGACCTGCACGATCATGTGATCCTGGTAAGGGTAGAGTTTCTTGTGAAGTCCTCCCTCTCCCGTTCCCATGAAAGTGCCCATCTCCGATACGGCCTTTGCCATTGAAAGCTGTGCATTTAGTGATATTGCACCGTAGCTCATGTGGCCTATCATGACGGGAGTCTCGAGTTTGAGATTGGGGGAAAGTTTTGTTTTTAGATCACAGTCTCCCGACTTTGTTTTTTCCAGGGTGATCTGCCGCGGCTTCTTTCCTATGTAGGTCCTGAGTTCCATCGGCTCTCTTAGCGGGTCTATACTCGGGTTTGTAACCTGGCAGGCATCGAGAACGATACGGTCAAAGATAATAGGGTAGTCGCGTGCATTGCCCATTCCCGAGAGTATAATCTGGCCGGAGTTCGCCTGCTTGTATATGGCCTCTCTTGCATCCCGTGTCCACAGAGGATGGCTCCTGTAATCATTCGGTTTTTCGATAAGTGTGATTGCATCCCTCGGGCACATGGCGATGCACCTGTGGCAGGCCGTACATTTGCGGGAATCAGCGACGATCTTTTGTCCTTCGCGCCTGAAAACACCGTATGAACAGTTGTCTATGCATCGTTCACATAGCATACACTCATCGTCGTCTATTTTAATCTTGTATTTTGGTGGTGTTGCTCCTGTGGTCATCTGCGAAGCCTCCCTATAACCGGTTCTCCTGCATCCGGCATCCAGATATTTTCAAGATTTGGCTCCATGACCCTGATGGCAGCCTCTTCACTAGATATATACAGGCGATCACCAGCTTCTGCGGCCACCATGGGCCTGAGTTTAATCCGATCGGTGAATCCCGCGATGTAATCAGGCCTGGCGACTACAATTGCAAACGGGCCGTTCATCATCGCGGGGCCGTATGCCATTCTCATTGCAGTGTAGAGGTTCCTGTCTTTTTCAGGCATTTCGTCGATTTCGTCCCAGAAAGGAGGTGCAAGAGCTTTAACCATCATCTCGGGAGGGAGTTCATGCCTTCGTCCCAGAAGATCTGCAAGATATGCGACTACTTCGGTATCCGTAAGCATCGTGCATTTGTAACCGAAGCTCTCAAGATATCTCCTGTTCGTCCCGTAAGATGTGATCTCTCCGTTGTGGATGACGCTCCAGTCAAGGAGGTTGAACGGATGTGCCCCGCCCCACCATCCTGATGTGTTGGTCGGGTAGCGGTTATGTGCGAGCCAGAGATAACCCTCATAATCCTGGATCCTGTAGAAGTCCGCGACTTCTTCCGGCCATCCCGATGCCTTGAACACTCCGATGTTTTTTCCTGAAGAGTAAACAAGAGCCCCGTTTATTTCCGTATTTATCTTTATTATGAGACTGATTATGGCGTCTTCTTCCTTTGATTCTCTGTTGGCAAAGAGTGAAGTGTCCGGTTTGAAAAAGTATCTCCAGGGAATATGTTTCTTCACCATTCTGCCGCTGCTGTATGTCGGAATCTCTTCTGAATGTTCAATTTTTCCCCATTTTTCCAGGAGTTCCTCTACTGCAGCTTTGGGTTCGAGAAGGTTGTCATAGAACACGTGAAGTGCATAGTAGTCTGCATAGTCAGGATACGCTCCGTACACAGCATAGCCTGCTCCTTCTCCGCTCCCCCTTTCATCCATTAATGATAATGCCTTTTTTATCGCCTCTCCGTCCATGCTGTTTCCGAGACGATCGATGACACTGATTATTCCACACATGATGACCACTAAAACCAAATCGGATTATATGGGTAATATCCAATATCCCGTATTAACTAAGATTGACTAAATATATATAGTAATATGTAGAAGGAAAATTCCATCCTACATGATCTCACTACTAAGAGTATGGAGTGCAAAAACTTTATTGTATCTATATGTGATCATGTTCGGCCTGCACTTCCCCGATCTGTCTGGAAATTTGATGTAAGATTTCCGGGCCGGTATTTTAATTCTGTGGGACCTGGCTGAAATGTATTTATGGTGTGGCCCGTTTTTTCTCAAAGAAATCATTGTGGGAATTCCGGTTTCAAAATAAAAATTTGAAGAAGATTAATTAAAACTTTATTTAATCGGCAGAATGCTGGTGGAAGCTTTGCCAGACCTCTGTATATAGATTATATAATCTATTTTCCCTAAAAAAGAAATATTTATATATGGTAGAACACCACTTCCTTCTGTCAAATCATGATAAAAGCTGCCCAAAAGTTTTTTTGGGTAAGCGCCGGTAGTGGAAGTATCCATTTGTTACCGGAAAATGATGGAGTAGTTAAAATGATTGACAGTGGAGATACGGCGTTTATAATTATCTGTACGGCAATGGTCATGTTGATGACCCCTGGTGTCGGGCTGTTCTATGGTGGAATGGTTCGCAACAAGAGTGTTATATCAATGATCGCACTGGCATTTGTTGCCTTTGCCGTTGTTAGTATTCAGTGGGTAATCTTCGGATACTCTCTTGCATTCGGACCTGATATCGGTGGATTCATCGGTGGTCTTGATCACTTTGCACTTAACGGTGTTGGCCTTGATGGTGATGGAATACCTGACATCCTGTTTATGGTTTTCCAACTGGTGTTTGCAGGCCTGACACTTGCGATCCTTACATCCGGAATGGCTGAAAGGGTGAAACTCAGTGCATTTATTGTCTTTGGACTCCTATGGACTACACTGGTGTACGATCCCCTTGCACACTGGGCATGGGGTGGAGGCTGGGCCTCACAGCTTGGTGCACTCGACTTCGCAGGCGGAACCGTAGTTCACATCAGTTCAGGTTTCGGTGCCCTTGCTGCAGCACTTATAATCGGTAAGCGTCTCGGATTCGGCCAGGAAACTATGAAGCCGGCAAACATTCCGCTGACGCTTCTTGGCGGTGCCCTGCTATGGTTCGGCTGGTTCGGATTTAACGCAGGTAGTGAACTTGCAGCTGATGGAATTGCAGCAAATGCGTTTGTCGTAACAAACATTGCAGCGGCGACCGGTGCATTGACATGGATGTTTGCATCATGGTATCATGGAAAGCCCAGCTCACTGGGAATGATCTCGGGAGCAATTGCAGGTCTTGTAGCAATTACGCCTGCCGCAGGATTTGTTAATGTTATGGGAGCAATTGCAATAGGTCTTGTTGCAGGACTTCTTTGTTACGGCGCACTTCTGTTCCGTGTCAAGAAGGGGCTCGACGAATCGCTTGATGCATGGGCAATCCATGGCGTAGGCGGTTTCTGGGGTGCAATTGCAACAGGTATCTTCTGTGTTGCAACGATCGGAGGAGTAGACGGACTGCTCTACGGAAATCCGGAACAGTTCGGAATACAGCTGTTGGACGCAGTGGTTGCAATGGTCTACGCGTTTGTAGTAACATATGTAATCGCCCTGGTTGTCGAGAAGACAATTGGTCTTCGCGTACCTGAAGATGAAGAATACGTGGGCACTGACATTGCCCAGTTTGGAGAATCACTACTGTAAGGGAGTGTGTTTAAATGAAGAAGGTTGAAGCAATAATTCGTCCGGAAAGACTTGACAAGGTATCAGAAGCACTTCTTGGAAATGGATTCCATGCAATGACTGTAACTGAAGTTAGAGGGCGTGGCAAGCAGAAGGGAATTGCTCTCCAGTTCAGGGGAAAGGAGATCATGGTCGACATGATCCCCAAGGTCAAGATAGAGATCGTTCTTGAGGATGAACTGGTGGACAAGGTTATAGATATCATTCGTACAAATGCCCAGACGGGAAAGAACGGGGACGGCAAGGTCTTCGTTTATGATATCGAGAAGTCTATCGGAGTAAGGGCTGAATAAAGTCCTTCTCCTTTAGAAAAACCAAATTTACTTCCTCTTTTACAACTTTTCCATTTTAACTGATTCCCCGGATATTTTAGATAATTTTATAATTTATCGGAAGCGTACTTCCTTCTCACATTTATTTGTATGGAGATGAGTATGGAAATTAATGAAATAATGATAAATTCTTCTTTTATTCTCATATGCACTGCAATGGTCATGCTGATGACCCCTGCTGTGGGAATTTTTTACGGTGGTCTGGTCAGGAAGAAAAACCTGATCTCTATGTTGATGCTTTCTTTCATATCCTTTGCACTTGTCACGGTACAATGGATATTCTTCGGTTATTCCCTGGCATTTGGTCCGGATATCGCCGGTTTTATAGGCGGACTGGATTATGCATTCCTCAACGGTGTTGGTATGGACGGAGAGCCTATTCCCGATCTGTTGTTTATGGTATTTCAGCTGGTTTTTGCCGCCATAACACTTGCAATTATCACTTCTGCTGTAGCTGAAAGAGTAAAACTGAGTGCCTTTATTATATTCGGACTTTTGTGGACTACCCTGATATATGATCCGCTTGCCCACTGGATGTGGGGCGGAGGCTGGGCGTCACAGATCGGAGCCCTTGATTTTGCCGGAGGAATTGTCGTTCATATCGGTGCAGGTTTCGGGGCACTGGCTCTTGCACTTGCAGTCGGATCAAGGTTCGGATATGGCGATCACAACATGGAGCCCCACAATATTCCTTTGACGCTTCTCGGCGGTGCACTTCTCTGGTTCGGATGGTTCGGGTTTAATGCCGGAAGCGCTCTCGCGGTCAATGAAGTTGCAATTAACGCATTCATAGTAACCAATGTCTCTGCAGCATGTGGCGCACTGTCATGGCTCGCAGCTGCCTGGATAAAAGGCAAACCCAGTTCCATGGGTATGATCTCCGGAGCAATTGCGGGCCTCGGGGCAATCACGCCTGCGGCGGGTTTCGTAGGGCCGATGGCTGCGGTATGCATAGGAATCGTAGCAGGTCTTGTGTGTTACGGTGCGATGCTGTTAAGGCTTAAGAAAGACTGGGATGAGTCACTCGATGCCTGGGCTATACACGGAGTTGGAGGTCTATGGGGCACGATTGCGCTGGGTATATTTGCAATTCCGGCGATTGGCGGTGTGGCAGGGATATTCTCAGGAAATTTCGGCCTTATTCAGGTACAGATCATTGCTGCAGTTGCTGCAGTCGTATATGCATTTGCCGGTACATTTGTCCTTGCAAAAATTGTGGATTCGTTTATCGGTCTCAGGGTATCTGAAGACGAAGAATATGTCGGTCTTGATATTGCCCAGCACGGTGAGACTATATATCCATAAAATCCACTCTTATCTTAATTAATTCTGAATGGACTGATGCCTTATGGATAAGATAAAAGGAGTTCTTCTTGACATAGACGGGGTCCTTTATACCGGGGACAAGCCAGTCCCCGGGGCTTCCGATGCAATCGGATTTTTGGAAGATAGCAAAATCCCTTTCAGGTGCATCTCGAACACCACGAGAAAATCAAAGAAATCTATCTCTGAAAAACTGGAAAGTTACGGCTTTGATATTCCGGCCGGGCATATATTTACTCCGGCTTCTGTCGTCGTTTCGATATTGAAGGAGAACAACGTGAAGAACTGTTTTCTGCTTACATGGGGAGATGTACGGCAGGATATCCTGAAAGACGGCATAACTGAGAATATATCTGATGCCGGTGTGGTTATTGTCGGAGATGCAGGTGATAATTTTGATTATTCATCCATGAATCAGGCATTCAGACTTATTAACGAAGGTGCTGAATTTTATGCCCTGGAAAAAGACAGGTACTGGATGGACAGCGACGGGCTGTCATTATCCGCAGGCCCGTTTGTACTCGGTCTTGAATATGCCACCGGCAGATCCGCCATTCTTGTGGGAAAACCCTCCCCCTCGTTCTTCACAAAGGCTCTTGAGTCCATGAATGTCAAAGCCCCTGATGCGATCATGATAGGTGACGATATCAACAGTGATGTTGGAGGGGCTCAAAATATCGGTGTCAGGGGGATACTGGTCAGAACCGGAAAATTCAGCGAGGAAAAGCTGAAAAAATCAGAAATTATCCCTTACAGGATTATCGATTCAATTGGTGATCTCCCGGAGATTATCGGGAACAGTAATTGATGAAATTCCTGACGACCCATTCGTTTCTGACCTCGGGATGGAAGAGAACTCCCCACACTGGCATGACAGAATGACGCACGGCCTCCAGGCCTTTGTCCGATTCTGCTAGTACTATGAATTCTTCACCGGGAACAATTCTCATCCCGTGAAGTTTATAGGCCTGAATCGTCCTTTTTTCTCCCAGTACTTCATCTTCTTTAATTATTCTTATCCCGTTCATGCCGGTTTCATATGACTCCGCAAGTTTTGCTCCGTATGCGAGTGCAACGGCCTGCATTCCTGCACAAATTCCCATGACTGGCAGTTTGATCTCTTTAATTATGCTAAATAAATGTTTATTTTTCCTGAATTCATTATCCTTTAAAGCCGTCCCGCAAAGTATTATCCCGTTGAATTCATCTCCAACTTTAAGATCTTTTGAGAGATGGTGAACGATCCTGAACTGCTCTCCCGATGACTTTACAATATCTGCAATCGGGCCGACGAATTCAGGTTTCGATAATGAATCCTCCTTCCAGCATAGATCGATTACCAGTATCATTTATCCTCCAGGTGGGCTTTCTTTATGATGAACCGCCCGTTGTAATTTCTGCAGAATGATTCTGATTCGTCAATAACTATTCGCTTGGAAAAGAACGGGGCATCGAGGACGAACGATTCATATTCCCCGCCTTCACCCGAGAGGGTAATTGAATATTTCTCAGAGAGGATCTTTAATTCGTCTATCATTTCCCTGTTGATCTCTCTTCCCAGCCATCTTTCATCGAAAGGATATGAGAAGACTCCGGCGATAATGACCTTAAAACCGGAGGAGATGATCTTCTGCATGTAGTCTTCCTGGTTTGTATACCAAAGGGGTGAAAAACAGCAGATATCGAGATCATGGCAGATTCGCTGTATCCTTGCAGCCTGGTATACGGACATGACTGCACCTGTGACAATTCCTCCGATGCCGAATCTGTCAACAGCTTCCTCGATCCCTCTCTTCAGGTCCTCCAGTTCAATCTCTTCTTCTCCGGGGGTGTCGACCAGGATCTGCGGGATGCCGGCGGCCTCTGCCTGAAGGGATGAAAGATTCACATTCGGCGTGTGGAACATATAGCTGTGATCGTTTTCAGAGATGATCGAGATCAGGCATGCGACCTCCTCGTGCTGCATCGCCATATGGCATGCAAACGCCGAATCTTTTCCACCGGAGAACAGAACGCCAAGTTTCATGGTTTATTCATCTTTCGTCCACGGGTTCATCATCGTGTAGGAATCTTCCGAATCAATTGCTATTGTTCCCGATTCCATCGTGAGATCAAGGAGGTGGCCCCCGTAATTCCTGTCTTCACTTATGAAATGCAGGTGAAATCCTTCCGCATTAACTCCGCTCATGTATTCTGGATGATAAAAGCCTATTGCAGTTCCTTTGACATTTGTATCTGGAAATGTCGCCTGTTCATCCGAGATTACCTCTTCAAGCGGCCGGTAGGGATAATCCTGTGCGGGAACACTTCGTGTCAGGGTCTCGCTGAACAGACCGTCGAGCCTTATGGTGCTGATCGTAGCATTCGAGGGCAATATTTCACTGATGTAGTCCCTGATCTCCGAATAATTCATTGGATGATCTATCTTCACGACCAAATCGGGATTGAAATATGTTATCTCTGCGAAAGGAGTTGTCATTTCGCCGGTAACGGTGTGTACTGTTCCGTCGTCTGCAACGCGATATGCGAAACCGTCGATAAGTATCATCTCGCCGTCAAGCTTGTCGAAGGTCCCTAGTCCCGCATCTCCGTGTTCCAAGACCTCTGCATATGATATCGTTCCGTTGTAATTTCCTTCGGAAAGCCATTCAAAAGGAGCTGACTGGTATACGGTGTCGGTGATCTCCGTTTCAGCGGGCATTACTGATGCAAGTGCCGCATATATGAAAAATACTATCGCGATTGCGGCTCCAAAACCCAGAAGATGTTCTTTTCTCATTTCTCACCCGTGAAGAAGTAACTGTTAATGTCAGCTCCTGTTCAGGAGATATGTCTTTCGTTTCTCTAGTTTCTTTCTGTCTTTTTCCGATTCGGTCTTTTGACCTGTCATAGGATCGTACCCGAGATAATACATGGCCGTCGATCTTGTCATCGGGGTGGGTGTGAAGATCTGGGACTGCGCACCTGAGAGCCCGAATCTTTTAAGGAACTCCGAGGTTTCAAGTATTTCCTTTTCTCCTTCTCCCGGGTGGCCTGTAATGAGATAAGGAGTGAGTATACATTTCAGGCCGGATTTTTTACGTATGCCTGCAAATCTTTTGTAAAAATCTTCAAATATTTTCACAGACGGTTTATTCATAAGTTCAAGGACTTTATCGCTTCCTGACTCGGGTGCGATCTTCATCCTTCCCGAGATATATTTTCCGAGTATCGATTCGATGGCTGAATCATTGAGAATGCATTGTTCATACCTGATCCCTGAATTTATCTGTATTCGTTTGACACTCTGTATTCTCAGGGCTTCGTCGAGTATCGACAGGTATTCCTTCGTTCCGGGAACAAGATTTTTACAGCCTTCACCTGATTTGAGACAGTCATGAGATATGCATCCGCCGGAGGCACACTTCGATCCGTACATGTTGGCCGTGGGTCCGCCGATATCGGTTATTGTTCCCCTGAAATTATTCATCCCTGATATCGCTTTAACCTCTTTCAATATCGAGTCCCTGCTTCTCGATACGATCTCTTTTCCCTGGTGTGCGGATATTGCACAGAACGAGCAGTCCCCGAAGCAGCCCCTGTGCGATGTAACAGAAGTTTCGATCATATCGAAGGCAGGGATTCGTTTATATTTCGGATGCGGCCTTCGTTCAAACCTGAGATCATAGATATAATCGAGCTCTTCCGGCGCTACCTGTTGTTTAGGCTGCTGGACATAGTATCTTGTATCATATTTCTGGACCAGAACATTCCGGTCGTCGTTCTTTTCAAAGAGTCTCCATGCCTCTGCGAATTTATCTTTCGAATCTTCAACCTCTTTGAATGAAGGAAGTATAACGGTGTTTTCATCATTCTGATAATCGTCGAATTCCCTGCATATAACAGCCGTATTCGGAACCCGGATCTTTTCCGGGGGGATCCCGTTTTCGAGATTTTGTACAGTTTCAAGAAGAGGGTATTCTCCCATTCCGTAGACAAGGATGTCTGCCTTTGAATCGAAAAGTATGCTTCTCCGGATCTTATCTGACCAGAAATCATAATGTGCAATTCTCCTGAGAGACGCCTCGATTCCCCCGATGATTATCGGGACATCCCTGCATGCGGTCTTAATCTGGTTGCAGTATACCGCCACTGTCCTGTCGGGTCTGATCCTGTATTTCTTTCCTTCCCCTTTTTTGGAAAAATATGGATTTCCGTCTTCACAGAACCGGTCTTCCTTTCGTGGGATCTTTTTTGCGGTATAGTTTATGACCATGGAGTCGGCCTGACCTCCAGAGACGGCGAATGCTATCCTCGGAACGCCCAGTTCAAGAAAACTTTCAGGGTTCTTCCAGTCTGGCTGCGAGAGAATTCCTACTTTGTAGCCTTGTCTCTCTAAAAATCTGCCGAGAATAGCCATTGCAAAAGAGGGATGATCAACGTATGCGTCAGGAGTTACAATGACGATGTCGCACTGCTCGATCCCCTGTTTCTGCATCTCAAGTCTGGAGGTCGGAAGAAACATAATGAAATTGCCTGAACTGCTGTTAGAAGATTGTATTAAAAGAAGAAAAATGTTAAGAAAGGTTAAGTATGGGGGATTATTCAAGGAGAATGTCCAGAGCTTCGTCCTTGTATGATTCCATAACGTACGGTATTCCCGATACTTCCGAGGCTTCGGGTGTCAATGCCATAAGATCGTTTCTGGAAATTGAATTCAGGCTGAAATTGCGGCTTCCTGCCATGATCTGCTGCATGCCGGTTCTGAAGCGCTGAGCATATGTGTATATGCCGACTGCTCCGAGCGGGATCTCGTCGATTCTTCCGTCGTATTTTTCTTTGAGCTCCTGGTAAGATACGAAGATCTCCTCAATCTTTGTGCCGTACTTGGAAACTGTCTTCGGGAGTTCGTCTTTCTCGAGCCATTTCCCGATATTCTTTCCGACCATTCCGGGGATCATGAGTGCACGGCCCATACAGACTGCCTTGAAGTACGGTGCACCCATACAGAGTGCCTTGAAGGCGTTTGCTTCGTCTGCGAATCCGCCGGCGATGGCGAGATCGGGTACGCGGTACCCCTTCTTCTCGAGTTTTGTTGCGAATTCGTATGCAAGTGACTGTAGATAGAATGTCGGAATACCCCATTCGTTCATCATCGGCCACGGGCTCATTCCGGTTCCGCCGGGTGCGCCGTCGATCGTAAGAAGGTCGATCTTTGCTTCCGATGAATAGCGGATCGCCATTGCAAGCTCCTTCATCGAATATGCGCCTGTCTTAAGAGTGACCCTCTTGAAACCGATATCACGGAGACGGTCGACTTCTTCGAGGAATCCTTCCTTTGTTACGAATCCAAGACGGGAATGGCGCTCAAACTCTTTGATTGCCCCGTCTTCAAAGGCCTTCTGGATGTCGTGGCGTGTCGGGTCTGGAAGAACTATATATCCACGCTCTTTGAGTTCAGTCGCTCTTGAGAGTGAGCGAACTTTGATCTCACCGCCGATACATTTTGCTCCCTGTCCCCACTTGAGTTCGAGAGTTTCAAGATTGTGCTTGCTCGAGACATATTCGGCTGTTCCGAGCCTGGTGTCCTCGACGTTCATCTGGACGAGGATCTCTCCGTAACCTTCGTGGAACTTCTTGTAGGTCTCGATTCTCCTGTCCATCTCGGGTGATTCTATGACCTTGCCCTTGTTGTCGCGTTTAAGATCGGGGTCTACACCGCACACGTTTTCACCGCATACAAGTGTAATTCCCGATATTGCGGCGCCTACTGCAAAGTGCTCCCAGTTTATGCGGGCGATATCGGTCGATCCGAGTGCACCGGTAAAGATCGGAACCCTCATCGGTACTTTGATATCCCATCCGTATTCGGTTTCAGTGTTGACATCTTCAAAAACCGCAGTGTCGGGATCTGCACTGACTCCTTCCGGCAGCCCGTTGGCGCCTACTGCATATCCGTGTATGTTAAGATGCGAATAATCGATCGGGTAGTCTTTATCCGCTCCTGCGGTTACTTCGCCGAAGGGTCCCGGGTACAGTACTTCACGTCCCCTGAAAGAGGACAGCCAGATGTCACAGTTGCCTTTGCATCCGTCAACACATCTCGAGCACATGCCTGACATAGGTACGACATTTCTTGAACGGTTCGATGTGTGTACAGCTTCATTTGCATTTGGTGTCTTTAGATTCGCCATAGTTTACCTCTGGATTTTCGTATAGCAGGAATATAACCTCTGAATACAACTAAACCTGCGATAAGTATACCTTAAACTTTCAGGATTTCTAGTTTTCCCTGAAAAAAGCATGTTTTAGCATGCACCATCACTCATGCTTTTCACGAGTGCATACAAACATCTTCTTTCTGACGCTTATAAATTTTTCTATATAGATTATTGTAATGGGGAAATTGCAAAATATCATTCTATAGTTTGTGGGGAAACAAAAAAAATTAGTAGAATTTAATCCCTACATCTTTCATATTGTTGTATTTCGCGATATTGAGTATCAGGGGGGTGATGCTCTCGATGATAGAAGAAGACTCGAGCGGGCCTGCATCATATGCGGTAAGTTCCGATACCTCTTCTACAAGGCCCATAACGATCTGCTTTGATTGAAGGTCATCGCCACATACTGCGACCGAATAATCCAGAACTTCATCGAGTTTCTTCCATTTTTGCGCTGAGATGTTGTTGAAAGCTCCTACGATCTTTGCACTCTCCGGAAGCATTTTTTTAATTGCAAGCGCTGCCGAGCCTTCCTCCGGAGGGTCATAGTAGAAATGATCTGTTTTTCCAATCGGGTTAACCGGAGTTACTACTATCTTGTCTTCAAAACCTGTCAGGGATTTTATCGTTGATTCAAGGTGCCTGTAATTGACGGATATGACGACGATATCGCCCATGTCGACAGCATCCTGGTTGGTTACTCCCTGGCAGTGGGCATTTATGCCCTTTTCCGAAAGGGCTTTGATCATGCATTCACTTGTCTCGCATGCCTTGTCCTTGTCGCGTGAACCGATGTAGATCTCGTGATTCTGTGAAAGGCGATGTGCAAGCCCCTCACCAATGTCGCCCGTACCTCCGATAATGCCAATCTTCATGATAATTCCTGAATATGGTTGTATTTGAGAATATGATAATATTTCTCTATTTAACTGAGAACACTGATTGTTATCGAAGTTTGGCGAAAAAATCCCTGTGATATTTTGAGAAAAAAATTAATTGTCGATTTGTTTAAGAATATTTTCCATTACTTCGTCGACATGCTTCCATGTGACTTTGTTCTGTTCGCTCCCGTCTCTTTTCAGGATGAACGGCTTTCCTTCGTCGCCTGCGATTCTCATATCAGGATCGATCGGAATGCTCCCGAGGTATGGAACGTTGAGCTCTTTTGCAGCTTTTTCTCCGCCGCCTCTTCCGAAGAGATCGATTACATCGCCGCAGTGCGGGCAGACCAGTCCGCTCATATTCTCGATAATTCCAAGAACCTTCAGTCCAAGTTTTTCAATAAACTTAACGGACTTTGAAGAGTCGAGAATTGCAACATCCTGTGGTGTTGTCACGATTACGGCACCTGCAATATTCGGGGCCAGCTGGGCGACCGAAAGTGCTTCATCCCCGGTTCCCGGCGGAAGATCAACTACCAGATAATCAAGTTCTCCCCAGTTGACATCTTCAAGGAACTGCTTTATGGCAGTATTCTTCATAGCGCCCCTCCAGACAACAGGGCTTGATGTATCGGGCAGGAGGAATGCCATCGAAACTACACCCAGCTTTCCTGAGACCTTTACCGGTTCTATGGTCTTTCCGTCATACGATCCGAGCTTCTGGTCCTCGATTCCGAGCATTTTCGGGATGTTGGGGCCATGAATATCCAAATCGGCAAGGCCCGTGTTGTATCCCTTGTTCGAAAGCGCCATTGCAAGATTTGTTGCTACAGTACTCTTTCCGACTCCTCCCTTCCCGCTCAGGACAAGGATAACGTTCTTTACGTTCATCTGGACTTTGGGCTGAATTCCTGAAGCCGCTTTCTGGGGATCATTGCAGTTTGTAGCTGAAGGACATGATGAACACTGCCCGTCGCATGATGATTGTTCTGTCTTCTCTGTCATTATAATTCCACTCCATATATCAGAATAATGAATGTTTTTATTCAGAATCCATAAAGCTATCAATTTTGCCAGATGTTTCAATTGTTTTTGAATCTACGGCAGAATAATATTTTGGATTCTTTCATTCGCATGTCATGCAATTCCTGTTGTTCAAAAGGATCGTAATTAAGGAATTGCACTTTTTATAGTGATGTAATTCAGAATTTCAGAATTGCAGGAATTTTTAATTTAAAGAGGTTCTATTTCGGCTTTCTGGTAATCTGGTTTACTTTCTGGACGCAGCGGCATATATCGCAAATCGTAACTGAACCTTCGCCGGTTATCACTCCGTCGGCCCACGACTCGATAATGTCATCCAGATCCATGCTAATATAGATCTCTCCGGACCCGCGCTTTCTGCTCATGTACTGGGACACTGCTGCCCTCGATATGCCCATCCATTTTGCCACCTTTGCCTGGGATATGCCTTTTTCTTCGACGAGGCGGCAGACAAGTTCTGCACGGAGTTGCGGAAGATAATTTCTAACCACCTCGTCACAGGTCATTATATCACAGAGGGGCAGGTTCATACCGTAGCCACATCCGGAGAATCTCCAAGTTCTGGCACTTCTTTCTTCTGGTAAAGAACCTGCCTTGCGTCACGGAAGTTGAACTTCTCGATGATAAGGCCCTTCTCCTTTAAGCGCTTCAATGCATAGCGTATAGTACGGGGTGCTATGTCGGCTTCGTTCGTCATGTCCTTAAACGTTCGCGGCTTTCCGTCATCAAGCACCCTCATTAGGATCCTTGCGGAGGGCGGAAGCCCAGTCTTGTTCACAGCGTTAACAACTACCATGATACATAGTTAACGCTGTTAACATATATAATTTTCGTAGATCCAAGGGGTTATTAAATTAATCAAATTAACAAATCCAAAAAAATAAACACAATTTTATAATTATTATCTGCCTGTGTAACACTGAATAATTCCTTTATACACCTCTACGGATTTTTTCAGCTCTTCAATAGAAACCGCCTCATTTACACCATGCAGCGTATTGATCTCCCCCGGTCCGTATTCTATGACATTGAATCCGTTTCGCCTCAGGAATCTCGCATCCGTGGCCGCCCATTGTACAAAAGGAGACGGGATATCTTTGTACACCTTTTGGATATTCTGAAGAGCTATTTTGACAATATCGGAATTTTCATCCGTATACGTCGGCCAAGAGAATTCTTTTGCCGTTATCCTGTCATTAGTGCATATAGAACTCAGTTCTTCGAGAAGTTCCTCCGGACTGCATCCCCATGGGATTCTCATTTCAAGTTCGAGACAGCATTTCTGTGCAACGATGTTTATCCTCTCCCCGCCCCTGATAAGTCCGGGGTTGTACGTTACCTTCTTCAAAATGTTTTCAACGGAAGTAATGCCTGTCGCTTTCCCAATAATTTTTCCGGATTCCTTAATAATGCAGTCGAATTCTTCTGAAACAGGATAGGTTCTCCTGTTTATTTCTCTTATGTGGCAGACGAATTCAAGTGCTTTTTCTATCGAACTGACTCCGACTTCCGGATAAAGTGAACCGTGTCCCGGTTCTCCTGTGAACTCGATCCTCATTCTAAGAATTCCTTTCTGCCCTATAGACGGGTGAAGAGACGGAGTACATTCTGCAATGAGACAATCGCAGGGCTGTAAAAGACCTTCCTTGATCAGGTGTCTGGTCCCGGACGGTCCGCCGGACTCTTCGTCGCAGACGAAACAGAGATTGGCAGGGACATCCCGGTTTTCTATCCACTTATCAATAAATGCCGTTATTAGTGCAGCACAACCGCCCTTCATATCCGCAGTGCCGCGGCCGAAGATGTACCCGTCGACGATCTTAGCCGAGAAGGGATCATACTCCCATCCTTCTGGCATGGCAGGAACCACATCGACGTGGCCGAGGAGGAGAAGCGGACGGTTTTGAAGAACTGTCTGGATATTGCTCTTCCCACAGGGAAGATCCGTTCTAAAAAACGGAATATCAAAATTCTCAAAAATGGTTTGTATATAATCGATAACTGCCGATGTATCGCCCGGAGGGTTCTCACTATCAATCCTTACAAGCTCCGAGCATAATTCTACAACATCGGGTCTTTCGTTCATTTTTTAGTCGCCATGAATTCATTGAAGAGTTGATCGAGCGAGGCGCCTTTGTAGATACTCTTGATGAAATCTTTCGAGAAGAACTCCTCGATCCAGACAAGGAACTGGTTTGTGGTTGTGGGCTGGTTGCTGCCCGGATCGATTGAGATCCTGAAACTCCTGTATCCTGCAGGAGTAGAGTTGTCGTAGATCTCTCTCCACAGCGAAGGGAGTGAACTAAACTTTTCAGGATGATTCTCTTTCAGCCAGTTGATAAATTCGGGGAAAAATGCCCGTTCTCCTTTCTTCTCCTCATCGATCCTCCACCTGAGATATTCCATATTCATCTTGTTCCTGACATTGTGGTAATTATATGCCAGGATGCAGACCGAGAAGTCGATATGTGCTATTGCATCGATAAAGTAGAAGTATAAAACCTGGTTGAAATCCCCGACGGATTCCAGGACAAGAGATTTGCTGTATAAAACATCCAGAACATGGTGGTATTCATTCTTTTCAAGAAGCATATCTACCAGTTGGATTACAATTCAAAAATATTTTTGCAAATGAGCATTCTATTTGAAGAAAGGTTCCCTCGCATCGACTGCAGCCCTGAAGAGGTCTTCCATCTCCTTTCCGCGTTTTCCCCTTATGTCGATGTGATTGTCGTTCCTGAGAAGGCACGGTTTCAGGAAACCATCCGATGTAATCCTGAGCCGGTTGCAGTGCCCACAGAATTCGTTGTTATGCATCGGTTTTACAATCTCTATCTCGGCTCCTTCGAGGCAGTATTTCTTCCGGTGATGCATCCTTCTTGTAATTATGGTCCTTGACCTGGTCTCCAGATCCTCCTCCAGCTTATTTATGTCAAATCCCCCGCATTCGCCACTGCTGAAATCCATCAGTTCGATAAACTGCAGTACCAGGTTTTCTTTTGTTTTTGCAAATTCAATAAAATCATCGATCTCGGTGTCATTGATCCCTTTTAGCAGGACTACATTCAGTTTTACAGGGGTAAGACCTTCAGCAATTGCCGCGTCGATACCGGCGAGAACTTTGTCGAGAGAATCGACACCGCTTATCTCTTTATAGCGTTCCCGGCTCAGGCTGTCTATACTGATGTTGACCCTTGACAGGCCGGCCTCTTTTAGGTCATGTGCGCAACCCGCAAGAAGAGTGCCGTTTGTAGTAAGTGAAGACTGCATGCTTTCCGGGATCATGGAGATGATCTCGCAGATATCCTTCCTGAGAAGAGGCTCTCCGCCGGTCAGCTTCACGCTGTTTATATTGAAGAGTTCCGCGACCCTGAAGATCTCGCGAAGATCCTCTATCGGGATCTCCCCGCCAGATTTTTTCTCTCCCTCCCGGTGGCAGTATGAACATTTCAGGTTGCACTTAGGAGTAAGGCTTATCCTGAGGTTGGTAACCGGCCTGTTATAGCGATCAATCAGGTGCTCCATTGTATCCCCTGAAATTTTTTGCAATGATATATGTCTCAGTGCTTCCCCTGCGTGACGCCGTTGTCCTGTAGACCTTCACGGAATAGAAAGATCCCCTGATATCGTTCAGCAGTTCCGGGAACATCTCTCCCTGGAAGGATTTTATGACAAAGTTTCCGCCTTGTTTAAGGACTCTGCGGGCGAACTCAAATGCTTCCTGATTGAGTCCTATAGCTCTTGCCTGATCGTATGATTTGCTTCCGGAAAGTTTGGGAGATGCGTCGCATACCACTACATTAACCTCGTGAATATGCGAGATGATCTTTTCCTGTATCTTTTCAGTTGTGAAATCTCCTGTTATCTGTATTGTATTCTCTATTGGGGCGATTGGATTCAGATCGACGCCTACAATAGCTCCTGAAGTCATATCGCGCAGCACCTGCATCCAGCTTCCGGGTGCAGCACCGAGATCTACGACATTGTCGTCATCCCTGATTATGGCGAACCGCTTCTGGATATCGAGAAGCTTGTATGCGGCCCTTGAACGATAGCCTTCGGATCTGGATTTATTGTAATATTTGTCCTTTCCCCACTGAGATCCCATAATTCTCCTGATTAAAGTATAATTTAAATTTTGTCAGCACTTCATATAAATCATTCAATATGTGCATAGTGAAAGTGCATGGCATATCGCCATACTTTTTTAACGCTTTTTTCATATCGAATCCGATCTTTTACACGAAAACCAATCAAAATATATTTCTCTTCTCTGCCTAATTTAAGAATAATATAATAAATGTACGGATAAACACTATATGTTTAATCTTAACATTCAGGATTACGGGGTAGAATATGTTAAAAGCAGCAATTAACACTGGTATCTTTAAGGAATTAATAGATGTAATGGCCGCAATGGTTACGGAATGCCGCATGCACGTCAGCTCTGAAGGCTTCAAGATGCGTGCCGTAGATACGGCCAACGTTGCAATGGTATCCCTCGAACTCTCATCCAATGCATTTACTTCTTACAATGCAACGGAGAACGAGATCGGGGTTGACATCAACAAGATGAAGAATATCGTCGCAATGATGGAAAGAGATGAGATCCTTTCTCTTGAGCTCCCTGAAGGAGGCCATAAGATGGAGATGTCTTTTTCGGGCTATAAATACTCCATCGCGCTTCTGGATGTGAATACGGTACGCAAGGATCCGAACCCCCCGTCTATAAGCCTTCCGGGAAAGGTCGTAATATCGGGTACAGCGCTTAATAATTCGATCAAAGCAGCCGCACTCGTCTCGGATAAGATCGCATTCGGTATAAATCCCGACAAGGGAGTCTTCTATATGGAGGCAGACGGGGATATGGATCACATCTATTATGAGCTTGCGAAAGAGGATCTCGTCTCGTTTATCCCGGCAGAGGCAAGATCTCTGTTCTCACTGGATTACCTGAAGGACCTTGGAAGGGTTATGGGCAAATCCGATCAGGTCGAGATTCATATCGGTGTGGATCACCCTGTTAAATTCGTATTCAGCATCGCAGACGGAAAAGGGCATGTAGAATATCTTCTTGCACCGCGTATTGAAGCTGACTGAAGATGCCGGTTGAGCTCGACAAGAAAGACCTTGCAAAATATCCTTTTTTAAAAGAAGCCCAGAAACTTGTCGGCGAAAGTGGTTACTCTATCGATTCTCTTATCGGTAAAAAATCCTTCATTGTCAAAAAAGGCGCTGAAAGGGTTGAGAAAGCAATAAAATTCGACTACAACTTCGATGATGTCCGGCTCGATATGGCCGAGTGGGAGATCTTGTCATATGCATTCGCAAGGATCCTGATCTCATGCCTGAGCGAGAGGAATCTTATCGGTCGTTTATGCCGCTATGAATCTGAAAGGGCCTCTTTTTTTCTCCAGGCTGAAGTGCCGGATAAAAAAAATTACATAGCCTCTGTAGTCGGCCTTAATCCTGACGAGAACCAGATCCCTGTCATCGAATATATCGGTCTCTGCACGACCCTGCACGATTCGAAATGGAGGCTGATAAACAGGGATGTCGGCTCAGGTTTTGTAAAGATCGATAAGAGCGAATATGATGAACTGATAAAAGAGAGAATCCGGGCGATGCTCGAGGATCAGCTCCCCCTTAAGGTGGGTGAAGAGATCTGCGGCATGCTCAAATCCCTTACTGACGAACTTTCCGCCGGCTACCAGGAGATGCTCCTGGAACAGTTCGGGGAAGTGGATGAAGACTCCTTCCCTCCGTGCATGAAGGCAATAATAAACGCGGTTACCGAAGGAACGAATATTCCTCACACCGCCCGGTTTTCACTCACGGCATTCATGCATGTAATCGGTATGGACAGCACCCAGATCGTTGAGGTCTATACACGCGCCCCTGATTTCGATGTGGAAAAGACGATGTACCAGGTCGAGCATATCTCGGGCAGCGGGGGAACCGAGTATACTCCCCCGTCGTGTCCGACCATGAAGACATACGGATTATGCGTAAACAGGGATTCTTATTGCAAAAATATCAGCCATCCTTTGTCATATTACAGGGCAAGAAAGAAGGCCCAGAAGAATAATCCTGCAGATAATGAGGAAAAACCTCAGAGCAGTCAAAATAAAGAAGAGAATTCCTGATCTTTTATTGAGCCTTATAGGTATTGCTGATTAAATATCCGCCTGCGCTCATGCATGCCATGAATAATATGAGGGCGAGAAGTGTTGCATATCCTGCCGGCAAAACCATCGGAAGGGCAAATACTGCAAGTATTAACACGATAAGGCTTGCTGCAGCAACAGATACATCCAGTACGACCGAATTCATGAATACATATTGGTAAATTCCCTTTATTAATGATAGGTAGGAATTCCCGTCATCTCATTTCCGGCGACCTCTCATGAAATAAAGTATAATGACCATATAATTATCATGGGCCCGGACGGAAAAGAGAAAGTAATCGGAGCGGTTCAAAAGGCAGTCGGAAAGATCTCGGAATATATGAACTCCAAACTGATACCGGAAGTCGGAATGAACATAGGGTTCGCGATTCCCGATGCGACGTCAGTAAGTGATGTTGCAGCGGTGGAGGGAAGAATCGTCAGAAAAGGAGATGCCGTATTTCCGGTAGGAGACGTTAAGATGGGTGCAAGCGATCATGTTGCACGGATAATAATAACGGCAATGAAATACGATCCTGAAATGAGGGCCGCAGCAAACGTCCGGTATTCCGATGCGATTCTTAAGGTACTGGAAGATATGCCGCTTGAAATCCGGTCGTTCGACCGGGGCAGAGAACCTGCGGGTGTCAGCACCATGGACTGGGGTGTTGCCTCGTGCTGCAGTGAGGACGACGTGCCCGACGTAATCTATGACATGGGGGCAGTCGGAAAAGAGCCTATGATACGAATTCTCGGTGAAGATCCTGCCTCTGTCGTCAATAATATTCTTATGCTCTCAGAACGCATAAATGATAAAATATTGTAGGTAGAGTAAATGGCAATTAAACCGACATACATCAAAGCGACAAGTCTTGAACTTCTTGAGAAGCACGGAGACAAATTTACAGGAAGTTTCGACGAGAACAAACTGGCAGTATCCGAAGTTGCAATCATAAGCTCAAAGCGTGTCCGCAACAGAATTGCAGGCGCAGTGACGAGAAAAGTTAATAGAAGAAAAAACATATAAATCCTCATGTTTGAGGGTGTTTATCCGGCACTAATTACTCCTTTTAGGGATAACCTGAACCGGGATCTCGATCTTGACGGGTTATCTTCCAATATTGAATTCCTGATTTCAGAAGGAGTTCATGGAATTGTCCCATGCGGCTCCACCGGCGAATCGGCAACGCTTACTTTTGAGGAGCATGAGAAAGTAACCTCAAAGGCTATCGATACGGCAAACGGCAGGGTGCCTGTGCTTGCCGGAACCGGCTCCAATAACACCGTGGAAGCGGTCAGGTTTACCAAAGCTGCAAAGGACCAGGGAGCTGACGGTGTCCTTGTTCTCAGCCCGTATTACAATAAGCCCAACAGGTCCGGGCTTGTCAAGCATTACAACACGCTTGCCGATCTGGATATACCGGTAGTCGTCTATAATGTGCCCGGAAGAACGGGACAGAATCTTCCTGCCGATCTTATAATCGAGCTGGCGGAAAACCCGAACATAGTAGGGATCAAAGAGGCATCCGGCGATCTCTCGCAGATGTCAAGGATCATCGAGGGAACCATCGATATGGATTTTGATGTGATCTCCGGTGACGACATGCTGACACTTCCCCTTCTTGCCATCGGCGGGACAGGGGTCATAAGCGTGGCCGCAAATGTCGAGCCAGGCCGTATGGTTTCCATGTACGAAAACTTCATGGCAGGAGACCTTGAGGCCGCCCGAAAGATCCATTTCGAGATGGGCCCTCTCTTCAGGGGGATGTTCATAGAGACGAACCCGATACCTGTAAAGAAGGCCGTCGGACTCCGGGGGATGGCGGCAGGCCCATTAAGGCTCCCTCTTGACGATCTTGAGGAAGAGAAGGTTAATTCATTGAAGGAGGTTCTGAACCTTTATGATTAAAGTTGCAATATGCGGCGCCCTCGGAAGGATGGGGCAGACTATAGGAAAGATGGTCGATGAATCTGACGACCTGGAGCTTGTAGGCGGGATAGATGTAAAAGCAGGCAGTACTTTTGGTGTTGAAGTTTTTCCGTCCACGGAGATTGAAAAGTTCCTTGAGGAGAAGAAACCTGATGTCCTTGTAGACTTCACGATCGCATCCGCTGCAGTTGGGAATATCCGTGCCGCCTCGAAACACAAAGTAGCGCTTGTAGTCGGGACCACGGGATTTACTCCCGAACAGCGCAGTGAGATCAATTCAATGATCGAAGGGAATGTTCCCGCCGTGATATCCAGCAATTTCAGTGTTGGGGTCAATATCTTCTGGAAACTTGTGAGGGAAGCTGCGAAGAGGCTTGGCGATTACGATATCGAAGTCATCGAGGCCCATCACCATTTCAAAAAGGATGCACCCAGCGGAACCGCGAACACGATAATCGATATCATCAAACAGGAAGTCGGCGACAGGGAGGAAATGTACGGCCGGAAGGGCATGGTCGGAGAGAGAGGCAACGAGATCGGAGTTCATGTCATCCGCGGCGGCGATATCGTAGGTGACCATTCCGTTCTTTTCGCGGGCAACAATGAAGTGATCGAACTCTCTCACAGGGCCTCTGATCGCGCAGTGTTTGCGCACGGCGTATTAAGATCAATAAGATGGGTCTATGGAAAGAGTCCTGCCGTTTATTCGATGAACGACGTGCTTAATCTTTGAATAATAATGCATTTTTTTCATTGATAACAATCGAAACTTTATTTTTCTTTAATTGGCATACTTTCTTCGAGGTTTTTAAAAATGGTAGCAGTTGTAGACGCTGATAAATGCACAGGCTGTGAAACCTGCGTAGATGTCTGTCCTTCAGAAGCAATTCATATGGAGGATGGCATTGCCGTCGTTGACGCTGATGCATGTGTAGATTGTGAATCCTGTGTGGATGAGTGCCCTGCAGAGGCAATCCACATGGAGTAAAAAAGGAAAATAATCCTTTTATACTTAAGTTAACCTATCCTTTTCTAATCCATGATCAATGTAGGAGTACTTGGTGCGACCGGGGCTGTAGGTCAGAGGTTTGTTCAGCTTCTTTCCGATCATCCGTGGTTTAACCTGCAGACACTAACCGCCTCTGAAAGAAGTGCGGGCAAAAGGTACTGTGATGCCGTCAACTGGCGGCTTGATGAACCGTTCCCGGAAAGTGCAGGAGAAATAATTGTTAAAGATACTACTGTGGACTGTGTAAAAGATCTCGACCTGGTCTTTTCCGCGCTTCCCGCCGACCTTGCCGGAGGGCTGGAGACCGCCATTGCAGATGCGGGCGTTGGCGTTTTCAGCAATGCCTCCTCCCACAGGATGGACGCGGATGTTCCTCTTGTCGTGCCCGAAGTAAATCCCGATCATCTCGGCCTGATTGATGTCCAGCGTGACAGGGGCCGTGACGGTTTCATCGTTACGAACCCTAACTGTTCGACAATTGTCATGGTAATGGCGTTAAATCCGATCAGGAACCGCAGCTTCAGCGATGTCCGTGTCGCAACGATGCAGGCAATCTCGGGAGCAGGCTTTCAGGGAGTCTCGGCGATGGAGATCTATGACAACGTCGTTCCTTACATCGGTTCAGAGGAAAAAAAGATGGAGACGGAGCCCCTGAAGATCATGGGGCGCCTGGACGGGTCAGTTATACAAAATGCCGGATTTTCCGTCAGCGCCAGCTGCCACAGGGTTCCTGTAATAGATGGCCACACGCTGGCTATATGGGCGGATGTTAAAGAGGAGCCCGATCTGATAAAGGACGATTTCAGAAATTACAGGGCGCCTTTCTCAGGTCTTCCGACCCAGCCGGCCGAATCCGTTCATTTCTTCGATAAAGAGCAGGATCGCCCGCAGCCCAGGCTCGATCGCCGCCGCGGGGATGGTATGACCGTCTCTGTAGGTCGTGTGCGCGAGGGATTAAGATTTATAGCTATGGGCCATAATACCATACGTGGAGCAGCCGGAGCTTCGGTAATGAATGCGGAACTGGCCGTCAGCAAAAAAGTTCTCTGAAGAGGAGATGGTTACAGTGTCAGACAACACAGTGTTCGTAGGAAACAAACCTGTTATGAACTATGTTCTTGCAGTAGTGACGCAGTTCAATCAGGGTGCAGAGGAAGTATCGGTAAAGGCGAGAGGGAAGGCGATTTCCAGGGCTGTGGATACGGCGGAGATCGCCCTGAACAGATTTCTTGAAAATGTGCAGAAATCTGATATTCTGACCTCTACTGAGATTGTAGATACTGAAAGCGGTAAGACCAATGTCTCAAGCATTGAAATTACCTTAAAAAGGATTTAATCCTCTTTTTAACTTTTGACCATAAAGACTATATTGCCTGATTGATTACATTTACTGATGAAAAAATTGCTTCCGGTTGTGGTCATACTATTCGCCGTATTTCTCGTGTCTCCTGTAATGGCGAATGAAACTATGGGCCGTTATAGTTATATTCAGGTGGAATCGGTAGCAATTGATGTAATAGATCTGGATAAAGCCACATTCAATGTTACTTACCAGGTGGATGACAATGTGGATTTCCTTGTATTGCTACTCGGAAAAAATGATTTAAAACAAAAATTATGCGAAATATTCGATCTTGATAGTTGCAGTTTTGAATCTGTCGGGATGAACCATGCGAGTTTTGCTTCAGATATTCATTCATATAATTACGGGGAAGGAACGTACTGGTTCCCTGAAATGACCTTCAAAACGGAGATACCCAACCTGACCATAAAAGCGCAGGATAGTTCCAAGACATTTGATTCGGTACAGGAGTTCCCCGGCATCGGGTACTTCTACGAAGTTCCTTAATCTCTTTTTCAATATTATAGTTTGAACAGATGCGTTTATACATCCATATCTCTATGGAAGTCCTTCAGAGGGCTCAGTCAGGTATTCTAAAAAGTCCTGCATTAACTCCTGTTTAATTCTTCACAGATATCTTTAGATTGCACAATACAGCGAATAAGAAATATGGGCGATATGTTTCTCTTATCTGTATTATTGTCCTGATGTAAACTTTGACCTCCGGGTCAGGCATAACTACAGTTTCGACACTATGTTATCCGGAATTAAACAAAAAAAAATGATCCGCGAACACAGTTTATCAATTTTGAAATCCTGGCATAGAAACCAAAATCTGTTTGAGTAGCATGTTTGCCCACATCCTCATGGAAGAAGGTAAATCAAATAACCTGCTATTGATCCCAAAATAATCAGATGAAATAAAAAAAATTAGAATGCTTTATTCTTATCAGATGCTTTTTCTGTTGTTTTATTATTCAATGAAAGTTTTTTTGTCCATTTTGTTACATATTTCTGGAGATAAATTCCGAATCCTGCACAGATCAGGCCTCCTAGGGTGGTATATATGATTAATTTAATGCTATTGCCTCCAAGGACCGGGAAATCAATATCCATACTTATTGCAATAGTGTAGACACATGCGCCGTAAGCAATAATTCCGATTGCCAGGACAAAGAAAGGAATTGCTATAAATCTTCCCAGAGACTTGATCTCATTGAGGAATATATCGATTATTTTTCCGATTGAAGCTATGAGTGCAGATGCCGTGAAGTACCATATGGCTCCATATACAAACAGGAGGGCATAGAGAAGGATTCCCTGGTCGGATGAATACCATTCCAGAAGGGTTGTAAGTCCGATAATTATTCCCATTATACCAATGAATATTGCTGCAATATATGTAACAAAGGTAAATTTCCCGCCGAAAAATGACGATTGCAGGGATCTAAGTGTAATTTCAAAGTAATCGTCGATTCCATACCCCTTAAATAAAAGATACAGCCCCAGCACGCCAACTACAATGACGACTGCGATACCGGGGTACCCGAGCAATACTGAAACAGCATAAAGAAGCATTGCCAGACCTACTGGCACCAGAATTGTTTTGGCAATTTCCGGGTCGTCGAACAGTTTTTTGACGATGTAATATGTGCCTTCGAGGTTCGGCATCTGTTTTACTATTACTCTCTGTACACTTTTTACATCAACCGTGGACTGTATTACAGGTAGGATAAATTCGTCTTCCGCACCGTCGGTGACCAGAATGCATTCGTTGATCTCGAAATCCCATACGATCTTCCCGAGATCGTGAGAGATTCTCCTGTCGCCTTCAAGCATATTGGTATGGCTTCCGCCGATGACTGCGATATAAACGTCTTCGCCTTTACCCTTTAATTCATCATATGTTTTTATTCCCTGGAATATCGCATTAACGTCAGAATCTTCGGGATCTGCTATTGCGAGTTTTTCGGCAGTATTCAGGCATTCCTCCCTTCCTACGGGTGGAGATGTCACTCCTGCTTTAAACCCTATATCGTCGTCCCGATCGACACAAAGTATCAGTGTCCTGATGTTTTCCATCTATTTAGAAATCAATTCGGAGGTATAAATAAGTGCCTGATATTTTTAGAAAAAAAGAGTGATTTAAAGTAATTTTGCACGCTGGAGGAGCAATATATCGTCTGTCGTAAGTTTTTCTCCGCTTCTGAACTGCTGGAAGACCTGCTCTGCCTCTTTGCGTACTGCCTTCTGCTCTTTCGTGACTTTTGTCTTCTTTGTTTTCTTTCTGAGTCCGCCGATAACCTTATCGAAGTCCCTGATCTCCTTCTGGCAGGCGATGAACTTCTGGTGTTCTTCATCCGCCTGTTCCTGGGCCTCTACGAATTTCTTGTGGGACTCGTCTGCCGCTTCCCTGGATTTGTCGGCCTTCCGGTAGCATTCCACCATGATGTCATGGTATTTCTGCGCAAGTTCTGCACTTTCGGTTACCTTGTCATGGAGGTCGGATGCTGTCTTGCGGAGGTCGCGGGCTTCCTGAAGCTTGACATGGATCTCTTTGTTCTGCTCAAATTCGTCTTCCTGTTCCCGGATCTGGGATTTGAGCTGTTCAATTTTTTCGATTATCTCGCGTTCCTTCTCTTTGGTGAGGACACGGGTCTGCTGATCTGTTTCAAGTTTGTCGATCTGCTTGTGAAGATCTTTTATACCGCGGTTTTTGCTTACAGGTCCGTGCTCTTTTTTGTATTTGTCGATATCTTCAAAGAGAGCGTTTGCCTTTTCGTTAAGGACATTTCTTTCGTCCTTAAGCCTGTGGACGTCCTTGTTGGCTTCATCACGGAGATCTTTGTTCTTCTGGGCTTCATCGACAAATTCGCGTGTCTGGCCGTTCAGCTGATTTCTCTCCCGTGCAAAGGTGCTTGCGAGAGCATTTAATTCATTTCTTTTTTCTTTGTGTTCTTCCGAGTCGGCAAGAACTTTCTTTCTTTTCTCAATCAGTTCATTTAACATGGTAAACTCAATCCTTAAACCAGTCTGCATTAATCCTGAAATCGATTATGCATAGCTGATGTCTTTGGAAAGTGAGTCTAAGATTAACGAAGCAAAAGTCATTTTCCGGAAAATAATCCGTGTTCATCAAGCTTTTCGTTGTTCAACTCCCTGTCCATCAGAATCATCAAGAGATTCTGCATTATTCAGCTATGTGATCCATGTTTGGATTACACAGTTATCTCTCTATTATGAGAATTAGTGATTAATAAATGTTATGTAAATATGTGCCTTTGGTTCAGAATAGAAATTATCTGTCTGCCTGCCAAAAATAAATATTGCCGGGTTGAAACTCCCGTTTTGGCAACAGCAGGAATTGATATGGCTTTATCTTATGAAGTCTATAAGTCCGCCGGATGTCTGTTCCATTGCTGCCCTTCTTCCGCCGGACATATTATGCGGTTGTGATGAGCGTGCAGTATTGCGCTCGAACGGCCCCTGTGCTATGGATGATGCATTCATTCCCTGGCTGTGTCCGAGAACCTGTGCACTCTTGACACCTGTCATAATTGCCATCACTCTTACTTTGCCTTCAAATTCACTGTTGATACGGGCACCCCAGATGACATCTGCGTGCGGATCGAGTTCATATGTCAGTGTGCTTGCAATATCTTCAGCATCGGAGAGTGTGAGATCGCTGCCGCCTGTTATGTGGATGAGACTGCCTGTCGCTCCCCTGTAATCGATATCCAGGAGCGGGTGGTTCAGGCATTCGTGGACTACGCTCTCGGACTTGTTCTGCTGCTTGCTCTCGCCGACAAGCATTACTGCGACTCCGCCTTTGCTCATGATCGCCCTGACATCTGCATAGTCGATATTGATCAGTGACGGTTCGGTTATTGTCTCTGAGATTCCCTTTACGGTCTCTGCGATAAGCTGGTCCATTACAGAGAATGCCTGGCCAAGCGGCAGGTTGGGAACAAATGTCATCAGCCTGTTGTTGTCGAGAACAATAACTGAGTCAGCCGCATTTGAAAGGGCTTCAAGTCCCTCTTCTGCACGAATGAGTCTTGCCTTTTCTACCTGGAAAGGATAGCTCACCATTCCTATGACAATTGCTCCCTGCTCCTTTGCAATCTGTGCTACGACCGGTGCGACACCTGTGCCGGTTCCCCCGCCCATTCCTGCAGTTACGAATACGAGGTCTGCGTCCTGGAGAAGTCCTTCAAGTGTTGTGCGTGCCATCTCGGCCGCTCTCTTTCCGACATCCGGGAAACCTCCCGCTCCAAGACCCTTTGTCAGTGACTTTCCGACAAGGACTCTCTTGTCAGCCTGGATCATCTCGAGGTGCTGTTTGTCGGTGTTGACCGCGATGGTTTCAGCGCCCTTGACCTTCATGTGGTAAAGCCTGTTGATGGTGTTGTTGCCTGCACCTCCGCAGCCGACGATGACGATGCGTGGCTGACCTACGAAATCATCATCTCCGATGACCCCGGGCTTCTTATAATTCTGTTCAAATTCAGCGTGTTTTAGTGCTTCGTTAATAATGCTCTGCATTTTCAAATTCCTCCTGTTCCTCAAATTTTAATTCCGAATCCTCCGAAATCAGAATTACATTTCAAACGAGATCTGCTCGCTGTCTCTTATCACACGATTTGCATGCCTTTCGATTAAGTCCCTGACTGCATATCTGACAGCTTCTGATACCGTAGGGAATTCCCCGGCATCGACAAGCTTTTCCAGCATTGCTACCTGTTGCGGAGGCAGTCTTATCGTTACTCGTTCCATCATTGAAATCACTATGTCTGACATTTGACAGACAATTGTCTGCTTTTTGTCTGACATTTGTCGTTCATTTGTCAGACTTAATCTGACATTGATAGAATATACATCCATTATATAAATACTAATCGGTTTAATACACCGTCTGCCGACAAACAATTTTATCCCTGAAAACCCAATTATTTCTAAAAAGGAGGAATATTAGTCTGAAATCAGGAAGTTTGTCCAAAGTAAAGCACGGGGGGGCCATGCAGATTAAAAATAAAAACCCCTCTAAGGATCTCCTTGATTTCAGCGCCAGCCTGAATCCTTATCCCCCGGAAATTGACTGGGACCCTTCTTCGATTTCGATAGCCGAATATCCGGACGATTCCTATTACGAACTGAAAGAATCAATTGCCCGCAATTTCCGATGCGATACTGAAGAGATATGTGTAGGCAACGGTTCGATTGAAATCATTAGAGCATATTTCCATACAGTTCTCAATCCCGGGGAAAAAGTTGCCCTCGATAAGCACACATTCGGCGAATATCAGCTCTCTGTGACTCTTGCAGGCGGTTCATGCGTAGATTTAAATTCTCCTTATTCGGCAAGGGTAATCTGCAACCCTAACAACCCTACAGGCTCTTTAATCCGGAAAGATGAGATGCTTGAGATCGCCGGGGAAGAATATGAAAAAGGGCGGCTACTGTTCATCGACGAGGCATTTATGGATCTCTCGGATACAGATGAAACACTTATTGGCTACAGGAAACCGGGGACATTCATCAGCCGGTCTATTACAAAATCATTCGCGGTTCCCGGTATCCGGTTCGGATTCGGGGTGGGAGAACCTGAACTTATAGAAAATATTGAGATCGTAAGAACTCCATGGACCGTGAATTCATTTGCGGCTGCCTATTGTATCGAGGCAATGAAGCATTACGGCGAACTTGAAGATTCCAGGATTAAGATAATTTCTGAAAAGAAGTGGCTTTATGGTAAATTTGAAGATCTAGGTCTCGAATATCTTCTTTCAGGTACAAATTATATTCTCCTGAAATGCCCGGTTCCTGCATCTGATTTTACTGCGGCACTATTGAATCATGATATCTTTGTCAGGGACTGCACTTCGTTCGGCCTTCCGGACTGTATCCGGGTAGCAGTCAGAAAAAGAGACGAAAATCAACAGCTTGTGGAGGCGATTGAGTCCTGCTTGCTTTAATCATGGCCGGCGGTGCGGGGTCAAGGCTTGATATGGGCGAAAAGCCTTTGGTTAAAGTTTCAGGAAAACCTATGCTGCAGTATGTCGCAGAAGCTTTCATAGGTGCAGGCTGTGATATCCTTATAATTACTTCGCATCTCGTACCTATGACAAAGAACTGGTGCAGGGCGATGGGTTATGATACCTATAATGCTTCCGGCACGGGATATGTCGAAGATCTCTTTGAATGTATAAGAGAAACCTCTCTGAAAGGTCCTGTATTTTCCTGCGTATCCGATCTTCCGGGAATAACTGCCGATATAATCAGCGAGGTTTTTGAAACATACCGGTCAAAAGGAAAACCGGCATTTTCCGTTTGGGTTCCGGAAGAATATTTTATTGAAGCCGGGTGCACTCCATCTTATGTTGAAGATGTTGAGAGTTGTCCTGCATGCCCTGTCGGTCTGAATATCATCGATGCTTCGATGGCGGACGATGCCCAGGATGAGTACCGTTTTCTTTTTAGAAAACCTGAACTTGCTTATAATGTAAATTGCAAAAAAGATTTTGAATCTTTCCTCAAATTTATTGAAAGAGATAAATTAGGGCTGTAATGCAAAATATAATGTCATTGGAAGCCCAACAAATAACGATATGGAGACGTCCAGGGAAATAGAACTTGAAGGTCATATTATCGATTCCGGAATAATGACCCGGGTTTTTGATAAAGTTCTCGACATGGGCGGAAATTTTGAAGTGATGAACTTCGAAATCGGCAAGAAAAAGCAGGATGTAAGTTATGCAAGACTGTTGATCTCCGCCCCTGACCAGATTCAGCTTGATGAGATTCTTAGTGCACTCCATCGCCTGGGTGCGAAGATGCCGGAGGTTGAATCGCTTGTATGCGAACCTGCCGAAGGAGATAAGATCGTCCCGAAGGGATTTTACTCGACGACGAATCATCCGACATTTGTGAATTACAACGGCAAATGGATTGAAGTCGAAAACATAGAGATGGACTGCCTTATAGTCCTTGATAGAGATAGCCGCAGGGCTTTTTGTACGCCTCTTTCAAATCTTAAGAAAGGCGACTACGTGGTCATTGGAGAAAAGGGGGTACGTATTGTACCGCCTGAAAGGCCCCGTAAGGTCAATATATTCGAATTTATGCAGAATACGGTGTCTTCAGAGCGGCCTAGTGAAACAATTATCTCCAAAATAGCTGCCCAGATGATCGACATGAAAGAGAAAGGCTCAAAGATCGGACTTGTCGGAGGTCCGGCGATCATCCACACCAGAGCAGCACCTGCTCTGGCGGAGATCATCAGGGAGGGCTATATCGATGTTTTGTTCGCGGGCAACGCTCTTGCCACGCACGATATCGAATACAATCTCTTCGGGACATCGCTGGGTATGGAGCTTGATTCGGGAAAACTTACAACAGGTGGACATAAAAACCATATCTACGCAATAAGCGAGGTTATCAGGGCAGGATCGATAAAGCAGGCAGTAGATAAAGGCATAATCAAAAAAGGAATCATGTATGAATGCATTAAGAATAATGTCCCGTTTGTTCTCGCAGGGTCGATACGCGATGACGGCCCGCTTCCTGATGTAATTACAGACGTGATCGAAGCTCAGGAGGAGATGAGGAAGTACATCCGGAATCTGGATATGGTGCTGATGATAGGAACACTCCTTCACTCGGTCGCTGTCGGCAACTGTCTGCCGTCATATGTAAAGACAATATGCGTGGATATCAATCCTGCATCAGTTACAAAACTTAATGACAGGGGATCTTCGCAGGCCATAGGCGTAGTAAGCGACGCGGGAACATTCCTCCCGCTGCTTGCGGAAAAACTTAGAGAACTTAAAAAATAATTTTATGAATTTGTTAATATTTACTATAAAAATCTGGATCCTGATCCTTTAGATTTCCTTGCCCTAACCCCTAACTTTTTGGCTTTTTGCTGTCTCATATCTTTCTCCGGCGACCCCGGGCACCCACGGCCAAAGGCCGGTGGACGGCCCCTACCTGGGGGCCTTGCCTTAAGATAACCATCTCATTGCACGCTCAGGGGACCGGCAAGGGTCCTCTGAACTGTTTAATTTAGCTTTGTTTGGAAATCCGGAGACTTTTAGATCTCTCGTTTTGATTCCAACAAGTTTTGTAGATTTTCATCGGTTTTTGTATGATGAAATCGCACATCATGGGCGTTTTATATCAATATTTTTAATGACTGGCATATTTGCTGATCAACAAAAATTTAAAAATTAACTGGTAAGGGGCATCCCGTAAGGTCTCTCGTTTTCAAGAATAAATTCCCATTCATTTTTGCACTTGCAATCGGTTTCGAAATGGGCCTTCAGGTATTCCCTGTCTGCATTTAATGAATAGTTATTGATTGCATCCACCAGGTCATAATCGCATATTCCGCAGTTATGAGGGCCGCGTTTCTTTCCGCCGCCCACAGGATCGCATGTTATATGAATTCCGCAATCGGTATTGACAAGGACATCAATGACACTCCATAAATATGCCGGCCTGTATGCACCTCTCTTCCAGTAATATTCTACTTCGGTTTTGCTCTGGACAGTGCACACATTCATCGAGATCAAATCGGAATACGATGCAGATTCATGTATCGACTTTTTCATATCCTCTATGGACTCTCTTTCCGACAGGAAAAGAGGTTTCATCATGAGATATGTCTTCACTCCTGCCCCATACTTTTTTGTGATTTCTGCAGCATTTCTGAAATCATTAAAAGTGTTGCCTTTGTCTATGCATTTCTCTCTTATTTTATCGTTAGTGGTTTCAAGCCCCATCGAGATATAGAAATTTCTGCCGGATTCATCCTGTTTCATTGAATTTGCGACTTCGTCAAGAACTTCATCATTTACATATTCCGGACGTGTTTCGAAGATAACGATCTTATCTCTGAACCTGACTAGTATCTCATTCCTGGCGTCTTCAGGGACTTCAACAGGATCGAGAAAACTACCTGAAGTGAATATTTTGATCAGCCCGAATTTACCTGTCTCATAATTATTGCTGATCCAGTTAAGCTGACTTATAATGCTGTTCTTCAGAAACAGGGGATCTTTATGGTCGTGCCTTTCAAATTTATATCCGCACATCAGGCAGCGGTTCCAGGAACATCCTCCCGTTTTGAAGATAATTGTCAGACAATCGATAATTTTGCCGTCGATCCGGTCTTTTCCCGTCCAGCTTGCAAGTGGTTTTTCCTGGTGATCCAATATCATTTAATGCTATAGTGATTGATTTTTAGATATGAAAAGGATCGCCTTTGTTCTGCTAATCGTTGCAGCACTAACAGCATCGGCGTCGGCTTACAGCTTCGTATTTGAAGTTCCTTCAACAATATATAAAGGTGAAGATATCTATATTGAAGGTTCAAGTAATTTACCTGCCGGAACTACGATGCAGCTGGCTCTGTACCAGCAGAAAGGAACAATTAAAGAATTAGAAAGGAATTCATTAACAATCCAGGACGGAGGATACTGGAGTACATATTTTGAGACATCGGATCTTAGTGCAGGAACGTATAAGATAGGAGTTCCTACCGAATATTCAGGGGATCTCGGCTCCAGTTCTACTAATAACCAGATGTTTGAGATCGTTGATCGTTCTTCGGAGATCGTGATAACTTCATCTTCCGAACAGCAGTATAACGGATATCTTAAAATATCAGGGAAATGCGCAACACGCGGCTCTGCAGGTGTCCAGCTGCTTGTCGAGGGCCCGTATGGAATAGTATACCCGAAACAGTGGATAAGTACTGATTCATCGGGATATTTTAGTGAATCCGTCCCTATCGAGACCGAAGGAACCTTTGAAGCATCATTCTATGACAACAACGGCCTCATAGCGATGGTAACCTTTGAAGTGACCCCGGGTGTTATGACGCCGCAGCCTACGACTTCATCAAATACGTCTTCGACAGGAACCGGATCAATAATGCAGGCGCAGGCATTTTCATCGTTCAGTTCTCCTGCATATTTTACAGTAGAAACGGAACCGGGAATTCTTGAAATATACACGTCAGCGGGAAAGAACTGGGTTGTATGTTATGTAGGAGAAGATCTCGCTGAATTTACCGTTGATCAGCATAATGATAATTCGGCTGAAAAAGTCACTATCCCTGTTGAAGGCGGCAAGGTTTATGTAAAGGTCTATCCTGCAGACGAATCGGAAAGCGGGTATGTAACCTTGTATGCGGATGGAGCATCATCGATTAAGGTGTCAAGCGATGCAGAAGAAATTTTCAGCAACCTGGAAAATGAGAAAAACCCGCAGAGCGGCCCTGAAATGTGGATAGCTTTAATTTCAGCATGTATTGCATTTGCGGTCGCGGGCTTTGCCATTAAAAGGCAATAACGCCACATTTTTTAATTCGTAGATTTAATTAATATGAGGGCCGAGATAGTCTAGTCCGGGAAGGCGGTGGCCTTGAAAGCCACTGGTGTTTGCACCTCGGGAGTTCAAATCTCTCTCTCGGCGTTTTGCCAGAATAAGAATAATTATTCCTCATAGAGGAGGATTTCTATTATGTGTATTGCTATACCTGCAGAAGTGCTGGAGATAAAGGATGGCAATGTGGCTTTAGTTGATTATGGTGATCTTCAACAGGAGGTTCGCATTGATCTTGTCGATGTTGAGGTTGGAGAATTCGTCCTTGTTCACGTGGGCTTCGCGATCCAAAAATTAAGCCGTGAAGAGGCTTTACAGACAAGACAGGTCTTTAAGGAAGTATACGCTGCAATGGAGGAATAATGCACGAGTACTCCATTGCATATGATATATATGCAACCGCGAAAAGGGCAGCGGAAGACAATTTTGCAACTAAAGTAAAGAAGGTTCACGTCGGTGTGGGCGAACTGACGATGATAAATCCCGAACAGGTTATCTTCCTGTTCGAGACTATGTGCGAGGAAGAATCTCTTTTTAAGGACTGTAAGATTGAATGTACGAGTATTCCTGTCAAAAGCGAATGCGAATGCGGGTATTCCGGAAACGAGAGATTTGTATGTCCTGATTGCGGGAAGCTTCCTGTTGTTAAAGAGGGTATGGAGATTCTGGTTACAAATATCGAGATAGAGGTTGAAGATGAAGACGATTGACCTGATGCACGGAGCCGGCGGCGCGATCTTTGCCGAACTCCTTGGAAAGACTTTGACTGCATATACTCACAATAATGCCGGAGGTATTGGCCTCGAAGCTCTTGATGACGGAGCGGTTATCCCAATCAACGGTTCTAATATCGTTCTTACTACAGATTCCCATGTTGTAAGGCCTCTTTTCTTCCCGGGAGGGGACATCGGGAGGATCGCAGTATGCGGAACGGCCAATGATCTTGCAATGATGGGTGCGAAGCCCATAGCTTTGACATGCGCAATGATAATCGAAGAGGGCTTCGAGATCCCGCAGCTTGAAAGGATCGTGAAATCGATGGATGAGGCCCTTGGGGAGTGCGGTGCGTCCATCGTTACAGGGGATACGAAGGTTCTTGAAAAGGGAGCACTTGACGGCATTGCAATTAATACCGCCGGAATCGGGGTCGCGGAAAAACCTGTAAGGGATTGCGGCCTTAAACCCGGTGATGTGATTCTATCGAGCGGAACCCTGGGGGATCACGGACTTGCGATTCTTACAGCAAGAGAAGGCTTCGATCTCGGCGAACAGATACACTCCGATGTTGCGCCTGTTTGGAATATCGTCGAGAATGCGATGGCTGCAGGCGATGTGCATGCGATGAAGGATCCTACACGCGGTGGTTTTTCAAATGCGATCAATGAGATGGCTGAAAAATCGGGTGTCCAGGTAAGAATCAGGGAAGAAGATCTCCCGGTGAGAAGGTCGGTTGCAAGCGCATCCGAACTCCTTGGCATAAATCCGCTTGATGTCGCCAACGAGGGAAAGGTGATCATGGGCGTTGCAGCGGATGATGCCGAAGAGATTCTTGCGGCGATCCGCATGTCAAAGTATGGACAGGATGCCGCAATTATCGGTTATGTAGTCGAAGGGAGTTCGGTCATTATGGAGACTTCAATAGGCGGCGAGAGGTTTATCGAACCCCCTATAGGCGATCCGGTCCCGAGGGTCTGCTGAAGACCGATCGCCAGTTTTATTTTTATTAATGGATATTATCTTCTGAGTTCGTTTTATGTCCGGTTATTGCGATCTAATCCTGAAAAATGTCTCTACCCCGTCGGGTATTGTAGTCGATATTTCAATAAAAGATGGTGTTGTAGTCCATTCCGGGTCCTCAGGACGGGCTGAAGAGATCATTGATTGCACAGGACTGCGTGTACTTCCGGGCGCAATAGATATGCATGTCCATATGAGAGGGGGAATGGCGCAAAGTTCGAAGGAGACATGGGAGACGGGTACGAAGAGCGCTCTTGCCGGTGGCGTTACGCATGTCGTGGACCAGCCGAACTGCATTCCCCCGGTAAAGGATGTTCCGTCATTTGAATCCAGACTTGCCGAAGCGAAGGAACAGGCATTCTGTAATTTTTCCATCAATGGCGGTGTAATGGAGGGTGCGGACCTTCCCGGAATGCATCGTGCCGGTGCGGCGGCCTTCGGGGAGATCTTTGCAGCACCGTCAAGCTACGGCGAGGGAATTCCTGAAGAATTCCTTGGGCAGGCGTTTCTGGAGCTTGAGAAGATCGGTGGCCTTGCGACGGTCCATGCCGAGACAGTTACGGAAGGTTTGGATGATTCGCTCTTCGCACATACCAGACTGAGGTCGCCTGAAGGTGAGGCGCTTGCGGTCTCAAAAGTAATCGAAATGGCTCCCAAAAACCTGAGACTTCATTTCTGTCATCTTTCCTGCCCTGAGTCCGTGAATCTTGTATCGGGGAAGAATACATTTGAGGTAATGCCTCATCACCTCCTGCTTTCGACGGAGATGTTTGATAATCACGATACCTTTGCAAAAGTAAATCCCCCGGTAAGGGATGAAGAGACAAGACAGGAACTTTGGAAGTACTGGGACCGGATAGATGTCCTTGCATCTGATCACGCCCCCCATACAATCGCCGAAAAGTCGGCTGAGTTCTCCTGTGCTCCGTCCGGCATCCCGGGTGTCGAGACGATGATCCCTCTCTTCCTTGCGCTTGTATACAGGAAGAAGATCTCTCTCCGGTCGCTCATCGATAAAACAACCGTCAATCCTGCACGGATTCTTCATATGAATTGCGCCGGGTTCGAACCGGGAATGCGTGGAGACTTTGCCATATACCCGAAGACCCCGGAGTTGATCGATCCGGAAAGACTTCACAGTCTTGCAGGATGGACTCCTTACGAGGGTATGGAAGGTGTGTTCCCGGAGAAAACAATTCTTGGCGGAGATGTCGTTTATTCGGATGGGGAATTCTTCAGGGGTAATCCCAAGTGGATTCCTGGAGACGGATATATAGAATAAACTTCAATATATACTGTCGAAAATTGCGATTCATATAGGTCCCCGGGTGATTACAGGACTAAAGCCCTAATGTGAGCCATGGGACAACCCGGAATCGCTACAGACATCAAAGCCCGGCGTTAGGGTTTAAATGGTGAAGAACGGCGAGATGCCACTTGTGATCCGATTTTGTTAAATGCCGGGCGATACTCATTCTTAAATAGATATATGAATTACAGGGACGCTCTTTTACAGTCAGGCGATGCTGTCCTGATCAGTCTTGATGTCTCTCCCGGTAGTAAAAAAACCGTCTTCCCAGCAGGGTACAATGAATGGCGAAACGCGATCGAGTGCAGAATTAAATCACCGGCGACCGAAGGAAAGGCGAACGCCGAGATTATAAAGACGATAGCAGACTATTTTTCGGTTAAAAAAAGCGATGTGGCGATTGTCTCCGGTTCAACTTCCGGCCAGAAGAAAATAAAGATCTCGGGGATCTCTTTGGAAGATGCTTTGGGGAAGCTTTCAGTGGATCTTGGGGAATAACTTGTTTTTGGATTTTTTGATTCTGATATCTTTTTAAAATTACCACAATAATCTAATAATTTTGGTTACATTACTTTTTTATCTGGAGGGAGAGTTGCTATTTTGGGTAATTAATTGCAATTTTTTGGAACCGGAGGGATGCTCGTCCATCCCGAGGCGACCTATCGCAACGAGGGGGAGGGTCACAGGGAGGGGGAAAACATCCCCCTCTCTGAATACTGATTTGATTAGGGCATAAGCCCCTGACGGGGCAGCCCTATGCTCAGTCCGCTTCGCGAACTTTCGCAATCGTGATAACCCGGCCTGGACGCTACCCTCCGGGTAGCCTCGGCCGGGTGACAAAACTCTTGCTCCGTTGGATGGGAACAAGAGATAATCTCCTTCTTTCCATCCATCGACCATTCAATATTCTAACTTATTTTTAATCTGGTGACCAAAGGTCGCCCCTTGGGTTTCGAAAGGGGGACTGTCCTTCAGATCATAAGATAATTTAAATAATTTTAAGTAATATTTGTGAATTGCTTCATGAATTTAACATTTCACGTATTTGGAATATTCACAGCATTACAGCATTACAGGAGGAATTATTATTGTACATACCTGAAACAACAAAATATCAGGTTCACCTTGGATTCGCTATCGAGGGGGTGGTCGAGAAGTCCGATATAATCGGAGCCATATTCGGGCAAACCGAAGGACTTCTCGGCGAAGACCTGGACCTGCGTGATCTCCAGAGATCAGGAAGAATCGGAAGAATCGATGTAGCAAGTGAGAGTAAAAAGGGCGAAACGAAGGGTGAGATTCTTATCTCGTCCTCGCTTGATAAGGCGGAAACAGCAGTGCTCGCCGCTTCTCTTGAGACAATAGAAAGAGTAGGTCCGTGCAGCGGGCGCTTTAATGTAAAGAAGATAGAGGATATCAGGATCTCAAAACGGAAACACATCGTCGGAAGGGCCAAGGAGATATTGATCGAATCCTTTGAAGAAGGAATTATCGACACGAATGAGATACTCGATCAGGTCAGGGAATATGCACGTATAGAAAAAATCGTCGAGATAGGGGAAGAAAAACTTCCTGCCGGCCCGAATGTCGAGAGTTCCGATGCGATAATTATCGTAGAAGGAAGGGCCGACGTCATCAATCTCCTCCGTTATGGCATAAAGAACGCCATCGCAGTAGAGGGGACGAAGGTCCCGGGAATCATCAGCCGCTTATGCGAGCAGAAAACCGCGACTGCGTTTCCCGACGGCGATCGCGGCGGAGATATGATCTTAAAAGAACTGTTGCAGGTCGCAGAGATCGACTACGTCGCCATCTGCCCGAGGGGCAGAAGCGTAGAAGATATGTCCCGAAAAGAGATCATAAAATCCATGAGAAACAAGGTCCCTGCCGAACTTATAACCGATGCAGGAGGGACTGTCAATATCGAATCTTACGTACATTCCGTTGAAGAAGGGGCTTTAAAACCCGAAGCGTCAGATGTGGAATCAGAAGCTGTCGCTGTTGACAAAACTCTCCTCAGGCATATGGAAGAGCTGCACGGGGAAAATCTTGTGAGGTTCCTTTCGGATGATTATGAAACAACCGGAGAAGTTCCTTTTTCGGATATCGAAGCCGGCCTGAAGAAAGTAAATTCATCCACATACGGATTAATCACGGACCAGACCGTAAACCAGGTGATAATCGACATGGCTTCCGCAAAAAAGATAAACTTCATCGCTGCTCCCGATTTCCGGGGAATAATCAAAAAGCCGGTGAATATCAGGCTGCTGAAGATACCTTAAATGGTTTGAGGGACAATAATACTATAACTTTTTAAACAGTTGTCAGAGTGTGGTCTTTATGCATAAGGAAGAGTTAATTGCCCTCCATCAGTTTATGTTTACTATCAAGGAAAACCTTGAAAGCGAGAACCCGAATTTATCTTTTGAACACTACAATTCCCTGAAGATAAATCCCAACCAGGTACACAAAAGCAAGATGGAGCACAAACATGCGATATTTGTCCTCGGGGAGGAGATCGCGGATGCAATGAAGGACGTCGAACCTTCCGCTTCAAAGAGAATCGCGGCACGTATGAGTGAACTTGCCCGGAGAACAGAGAAAGAGATAGATGAAATGCCTGATGAAAAATACTGAGTCAGGCTTTAAGTGATTTTTCTTTTTCAACCAAATATTCTGCAATATATTCCGGAATCGGGGCACTCATGCAGTGCCAGTTAGGCGTTCCGTTCACCTCGAGCACGAGATACGAATCCTCCCACGGTAAGAGATCCACTCCGCAGTAATCTATATTCACTGCATTTGCCGCTTTTGATGAGATCTCCGCCATGTTATCGGGGATCTCGGCAACCGCTTCTCCGAGTCCTCCCTGGTGTATGTTGTGCGCAAATGTATCCGAACTTCTCCTTATGGCCCCGACAGCTTCACCGTCGATGACAAACACGCGGTAATCGCAGTTGTTCTTAATGAATTCCTGGATGTAATACGGACTCTCACCAAGTTCGCTGATATTTGTCATCGGATATATTCCGTTTCCGTCGAACCCGTATACCGGTTTATAGACCACTTTTCCGTGCTTCTCAAGAAAAGTCTCTACATGCTCCTGCGAATTGGTGAAGATGGTTTCGGGCGTAGGAACACCCGCTTTGATAAGTCTCGCGGTTGTCTGGACCTTGCTTGCGCAAGTCGCTATGGATTCAGGACTGTTGACGACAGTGTTCGATAGTCCGAGGACCGACAACGCTTCAAACTGAACACCGTCCTGGCGGATGCCGCAGGCCCAGATCAACTCACCTTCGATTCCCGGATTGAAAGGATTGATTTTATCAAGATCCAGGTATTCCCAGGGAGCATTCCGCTTATCAAGTGCGGAAACGACCATCCCCGTAGAATTGTCATCAGGCGTATCCGTCGGTTTCTTAATTATATGTATCATAAAAAAAGTTTATTCTAAATTATCTAATGGATCAAGTTCTTTTATGTCTTTCCCGTATTTTCTCCAGACCTTTTCCCTGAATACGGGGCCGGAGTTATATGTGCAGAAAGGAATCAGGCGTCCTTCAGGTGTTGCATAATGGATGCAGCATCTCTGGACGCGGCTCACATCATAATTATAATTGTCCATGAAGTGCATTGTGCCGATGAACAGGGCGTTCCAGTGGAATTCCTTCAATGCCTCGAAATCATGTTTTATAAGTGCATGATAGAGCATCTTCCAGAACTGCGTGGAATTTGAATATTCCCCTTTCTTCAGTGAGGAGTGAACTCCCTTAAGGCCCTCGGCCAGTGTCATGTACTTGTTGATTACCGAAGGATCATCGATCTTCTGCGACATATTATTCATGACTTCAAAGAAGGTGTCCACGTCGATCATCTTATTGATCGGAACCAGGCCTTCATCCGTTACAAAGGCATATGTCGCCGCACCGCAGTGTTGGTGTGCCGTGAAGGTGATTTGCGGTTTTCCTGTATATTTTTCTATGAGCTCTGAGATCGGGACAACCGACGGAACCGGGTAAAAATATTCCTTTTTCATCACGCCGTCGGTCTGTTCTTCTATTCTGTCCAGGAGATCCGGAATTGTGACGCGTTCCTTCTCGATATCGTCTTCCGATGCAGCGCCTGTAAATGCTACCGGCTGGAAGTTAATTCCCCTTACGACGTCGTTATGCTCGGCTGCGAATTTTATTATATCCCCGACTTCGTGATCGTTCTTTCCGTTTATTACCGTAGGAACCAGAACAACTCCCTGGCCGCACGCAGCGCAGTTATCTATAGCTTTTTTGCTTAATTTTATGAATGGATTGGTTTCCTTCGTTACGCCGTCAAAATGCAGGTATACTGTAGAAAGACCCGCATCTTTGAGCTGTTTTACATATTCGGGATCACGCGCAAGTTTAATTCCGTTCGTCGCCATCTGGACCTGATTGAAACCCATTTCACGTGCTTTTTTTATGATTTCAATAAGATCGTCGCGCATTGTCGGTTCTCCGCCGGAGAACTGTACTGCCGGTGCAGGGCATGGCCTTTCATCCCTGAGCACCTTAAGCATCCCGACAATCTGGTCGAAGTCAGGTTCGTAGACAAAACCGCATGCCCTTGCGTTTGCAAAACAGAACTCGCAGTTGAGGTTGCACCTGTTTGTAAGATCGATATTCGCCAGCAGGGTTGTGGATTTATGGTTGTTGCAAATTCCGCAGGCTGTAGGGCATTCTTCTATGGAAGCCGTTACCTGTGGATTTTCCAGGCCCGATCCCGGGCTGTCGTACTGATCGTATCGCCTGAACATCTCGGCATCAGACCAGTATAATGCCTTATAAGTCCCATGTTCCGGACATGTCCTGACGATCCAGATTTTATTGTCTTCCTCAATAATTTCTGCCGGCAGAACCGCACCACATTCCGGGCAGAGACTTTTGGTATTTTTGATCACCATGGTAACTCACTTATTTTTTCTTGATCCTTATTTAATTCATTTATGAGAACTGATAATGCATTAAAGTTATTTTTTCAACTGTTTTGATACATTATATATTTTATTAATACTTTAATTATTAGACATATTGTTGCCGGACAATTTAGATTTATGGAGTGTAATTTATCCGTTTCTTCTTGCATTCTGGATAATGATACCTGCATATGTACCCAACTCAGCTGCTGCAGTCTTCGGAGGAGGAAGACCTATCGACGGAGGGGAAAACTGGAGCGACGGGAGACGCATATTCGGGGAGGGAAAGACATGGAGAGGCTTCATAGGTGGTGTTTTGTCGGGAATCATATTCGGTATACTGCTTATAGTTATCGAAAATGCCTTCGGCTGGTCGATCCAGACTCTTCTTTCGGTTATTCTCCTCTCGCTCGGTGCACTTCTGGGGGATCTCGTCAAGAGTTTCTTTAAAAGAAGGCTGGATAAAAAACGCGGTGAGGAATGGCTTATCGCCGATCAGTATGATCTTGTGGCAGGCTCCATGCTTCTCGTTTTCGTCTTCGACTACGGCTGGGCCGTTCAGCATATAACAATTGCAGTTTTAATATGTATTCTGATAATCACTCCTCTACTTCACAGGGGTGTAAACATAATCGGTTATATGATTGGAGTAAAGGATGTTCCATGGTAAACAGAATTGCGGATATTCTCATTAAATACGGTGCGATAGAGTTCGGTGATTTCACCCTGGCCTCCGGTGCCAAAAGCAGTTACTATATCGATATGAAGACTGCATCTACAAACCCGGAACTTCTCGCGATTATCGGTAAGGAGATTGCGGAGAATTATGAGTTCGATGTGGTCGCCGGAGTTGCGGTCGGCGCAGTTCCGATCGCCGTTGCAGTATCCCTTGCGTCGGGGAAACCCTACTGTATCATCAGGAAGGAGGAGAAGGCTCATGGAAAATCCGGTAAACTTATCGGTGATGTCATAAATAAAAAGGTACTTCTCGTCGAAGACGTGACGACTTCGGGGGGCAGCGTTCTCTTCGGAGTCGATGTCCTCCGGGAGAATGATGCGGATATAAGTGAGGTTGTAACTGTGGTTGATCGTGAGCAGGGTGCGTTCGAGCGGCTTAATTCCGCCGGCGTCATTTTGTCGGCACTTGTAAGGGCATCCGAAATTGTTGATATAGAATCTTAGGTTTTTTGTTTTTGCGGTGATACAGATGGTTATGAAAATACTTGTCGTGGGTGGCGGCGGAAGAGAACATGCAATAGTATCGGCATTATCCCGCAACAGCGACGCAGAGATATATTCGGTGATGTCAAAGAGGAATCCGGGTATCGAAAGTCTTTCGGAAAGAATTTTGATCGCAAAAGAGACGGACGTTTCGTCCGTAGTCCGGTTTGCCGAATCCGTAGGGGCCCGGTATGCGGTAATCGGACCCGAGGCGCCGCTTGAGGCAGGCATTGCGGATTCCCTTGAAGAGAAGGGGATCGGGTGTTTCGGGCCGGGAAGAGCGGCGGCACGTCTTGAAACCGACAAGGGCTTCTGCAGGGAGATGATGGAGAAGCACGGTGTTGCCGGCTGTCCCCACTACAGGATATTTAATAATACGGATGATGCGTGCGATTTCGTCATGGATTATGACGGCGATCTCGCCATTAAACCCGTCGGCCTGACCGGAGGCAAGGGCGTAAAGATAATGGGGGAGCATTTCGATAAGGAAGGAGCCGTAGAATATATAAAAACTCTTTCCGGGGGCGTTGTTCTTGAAGAGCGCCTTATAGGGGAAGAATTTACCCTTATGGCCTTTGTCGACGGCATAAATCTTGTTCCGATGCCCCTGGTCCAGGATCACAAGAGAGCATTCAATGGTGATGTCGGACCCAATACCGGCGGCATGGGCTCATATTCGATGCCCGATCATATGCTGCCGTTCGTAACCGGTGATGACTATCAACGTGCTCTTGAGATAATGAAGGACACTGTGGCGATGATGGCCGAAGAGGGGCATGTATATAAGGGAATTTTATACGGCCAGTTCATGAATACATCCGAAGGCCCCAAGGTTATTGAATTCAATGCGAGATTCGGCGACCCTGAAGCGATGAACGTCCTGACACTGCTGTCATCCGATTTCACGGAGATCGTGGAAGCTGTGGTGAACGGAACGCTGGATGAATGCGACGTCACATTCAGGAAGATGGCTACGGTATGCAAGTACCTCGTTCCCGAAGGATACCCCGAAAACCCGACTGCCGGGGACCCTTTCTTCATTAAAGATCAGGGAGACGCCTACCTGTATTATGCAAATGTGCTTGAAGAGGACGAACGCCTGTACACCCAGACTTCAAGGACTCTCGCCTTCGTCGGGATGGCCGAAACCCTGCAGGAGGCGGAAGCAATTGCAGAGAAGGCCGCCGGATCGGTTAAGGGCGCCGTAAGATACAGGAAGGATATCGGGACCGATGAAGTCCTCCAAAAGAGAATCGCACATATGAAGGAGATCAGATGAAAAAGGACATCCTGTCGATCCTGGATTTAAACAGCGAAGAACTTACCGGAGTACTTGCCCTTGCGGATAAACTTAAGGGCGAGAGAAAGAACGGGATCTTCCCGGAGTATCTGTACAAAAAATCCGTCGGGCTGATATTCGAGAAGGCATCGACCCGGACGAGAATCTCATTTGAAACCGGAATATTCGAACTCGGCGGCCACCCGCTGTTTTTGAATCCGAACGACATGCAGCTCGGAAGAGGCGAGACGATCTCCGATACTGCAAAAGTCCTGTCAAGATATCTTTCGGCGATAATGATGAGATCGTACAGCCACAGGACTGTTGAAGAACTTGCCCTTCATTCGACGATACCTGTCATCAACGGCCTCTCGGACGAGGAGCACCCCTGCCAGATCCTCGCAGACATAATGACGATGCGGGAGAATTTCGGGAATAACCTGGAGGATCTTACGATCGCATGGATCGGGGACGGAAATAACGTCTGCAACTCCCTGATGCTCTCGTCTGCCCTGACAGGATACAGGGTAAATGTAGCAAGTCCGCCTGCTTACGGGCCGAAGGAGAAGTACATCGGACTCGCTGAAAAAGTGGGTGCACACGTGAAATTTTTCGATAATCCGCGGGACGCCGTAAGCGGAGCGGACGTGATCTATACCGACACCTGGATCTCGATGGGTCGTGAGAATGAAAAAGAGGCCCGCATTAATGCATTTAAAGGATACAAGGTGGACGGATCTCTCCTGGCTGAATGTGATAAGGATTCGATCGTCCTCCACTGCCTTCCTGCCCACAGGGGGGAGGAGATCTCCGACGATGTTATCGACGGCCCGATGAGCAGGGTATGGGACCAGGCGGAAAACAGGCTTCATGCACAAAAGGCTCTTCTCGCAAAATTGTTGGGCGACGATATCAGTCAAGAAGTTTCATAAAATCGATTATCTTTTCTCCGTCTCCGGATCTTGATCCTTCAATATGAAGGATCATCTCCTCGATAATTTCATTATTTGATTTCGGTTTGTCCCCTGCGAGTATGCTTTCAAGGGCACGCATCTGGAATATCTTGTGCTGCAGTCTTGAATCTTTATATCCAACAACAGCAACGAAGGAGTTGCATTTTTTATCGAATGTAATCGAGAGGATGTTATCCACGTTGATGTAGCTTCCTTCGAGAGACTTTATCCAGACCATGATTAATATTATGTAAATTCGGATTATGTTTTTTTTGGCTCTTCGTTAATCTGCGTGGGTATAAAAGCAAGTTTCACTACTTTTGGCAACCCCTCGCCGCGAACCGCACAGCAGGTTCGCGGATCGGCCCCGACCTCGGGGCCTCTCAATTGTGACAGGCCGCACAGGGGATAGACAAGTATCCCATGAGCGGCGAGATGCGGTAAACTCCATAGTGTGAACTGAATATGTCAAAAACAGCTTAGGGGACCCTCGTCGGTCCCCTGAGCGTGCCGTGAGATGGCTATCTTAAGGCAAGGCCCCTGGGTAGGGGCCGTCCGGCGGCTTAGCCGCCGGTGCCGGGGTCGCCCGTGTAAGGTATAGTAAGGTATGTAAGCAATATGGCAGTGCTATGAATGTAATATCCGAACTTATGTGAAGATGAGGAAATGCTTTGCATTTCCGGACTCCGAACACATTTTTTTATTCTGATCTTTTAGTTTTCGTCTTCACCGATAAATTTATTCAGTTCGGCCATCATGTAGTCCTGGACCTGAATCGCCACATCCTTTTTGCACCTGAAGGCAAGAAGATTACGGACATCCCCGTCCATGTTTGCATATTTTAACGGACGCTGGCGGGATACGACTTCGACATCGAATTTATTCGAGATATCGACAATAATTGATCTCGGGACTCCCGGGGGTACGATTACATCATATAATTTCTCACTTGCTTCGGATTCGCTCATTAATATAACTCCATTACTTTCCTATCTTCATCCGGCGACTCATGATGCACGGCCCGCCCCTGACACCGCCGATCGGATCGTTCGGTTTTCCGAGAGAGCACATGCAGCGGCCCATAAGAGCGGCGCCTCTTGCAAGACCGTCATCTACAAAGATCACGTGCTTGTAGGGATCTTCGAAAAATCCCCTCTCTTCGATGCCGTTCATGATATATGTCGGCTTGAAGCCGGAAATTGCCGCCCTTCCCGTAAAACCTATGGATGTATTGGGGAGGATCAGGCCTTTTTCATTTGCGACATCGACAAGACGAAGGGCCATGCCGGCACATACGTGATCGATGACCTGGGTCATTATGCCGATGCCGTGTTTCTTATATATTTCTGCGCCGATTGTCTTTAAATCCTCTTCTCCGCTAAAATCTTTACCGCAGTCGCACCCGATCATCGCTATTCCCGATTCCATGGCAAGGTCTGCGCATACAGGGACTTTACCGAATCTCGTCCTGTCGGGAGGAACGATCCTGATGTCTATAAGATCGTGGATCCTCTCTTCGTATTCGGATACCGTCTTTGTCTTCTTCAGCGATAATGAGGATTTGATGCTCTTGTCCCCGAAGAGATCCAGAGCCGTTCCTGTTCCTTCCTTTACCTTGCCTGTACCTCTTATGATCGCATCGGGAATTGCTCCTGCAAGGCCGCAGAAATTTCCGATTGTCTTTGCAAATGGATAAGGATCGTCAGGGGATACGTCGCTTGTTATCCTTCCGTCAAGTGTAGTTCCGAAGTCGATGGATACACAGGGATTCCTGAAATCGACAGGCGTCCACTTGGCTCCTTCTTTGATGCCCGCCATTGCAAGTTCGCCCTCCATCTCGTTTGCGACCATCTCTACACCCGAAGAGCCTATAGGGGGCGAAACACCGGCGACAGTTCCGCAGAACGTGAGTTTGTCCGCAAAACTGAACTCCCTGAGTTTCGGCGGAAGGTTCTCCTTGCTCATGGGGGGGGTCATCTTCTTCGGGGGAACGCCCGCCTCCAGGCAGCCGTTTGCGAGTGCGATGACGAAATCGCCGACCTGTTCGGGTTTGTCCATCGCCGCAACGACACCCGTACTTCTCACGACAAAGTCGAGATCCTCCTTCACGGACAGTTTTGCTTCCTTGTGGCACTGAAGAAGAGTGTCCCGGACCAGTTCGGTTACGGATTCCCTTGATATCGGAGTTCCGACGAGTGTCTCCCCGAATACCTCTTCGCCGGGTTTTGGGGGCCTGACATCGCGGCTCATGCTGACGGTTTTATTGATAATATATGTCCTGCCCGTCTCGAGGTTGGTCCCGGTCAGTATGCATTTCGTGGTGGTATTTCCCATTTCGACGGATGCGACAATAAAGTAGGGTTTCGTGAGATATTCGGGAACCCTCATCCCTGCCCCCTGCCCTACCACGGGGGGAGGGGGGCTTTCAACGATATTGGGAGTTTTCCTTTTGAAAGAAAAGAGTGCACACATATCTAATCGATTATTTTTTTCAGGATTAAATCTTTTGTTTTCTCTAAATTGTTCAGATTTATCCTCTCAAAAATTCTACGTTTTGTTAATTCGCAGATACTGATCTCTGTAATGGATATATTCCTGCAGGATACTTCAGGTTAAAAAAAAAGAACAGGTGCGAATCCTGTTTACCAAAAATAATCCTGAATTAATGTTTTTATGTTGTTCTTTTTATTTACACCAATATATATGAATTAACTTCCCGGTTAAATGACTGATTTTTTTTAATTATTTCATATAAATGCCACATTCATGAAATACTATCTGAGTATTGCTGCCTGTGATCGTCTCAATTTACGACTCACAATCAAAACAGACCCAATCCCCCAATAAACAGACACCATCGTTTCACCATTGGAAAATGCTTCAGGCAGCAGTACCGCAATAATATTTCCTGGAAGATTCTTCATTCAATTTTCAGGATTCTTAAGAATCAAAGGTATGTAAAATGATAGAATTTAAAAATCTGGTCAAAACCTACGGTAAAATTAACGCTGTAGACAATCTCTCCATAAAAATAGATAAAGGGGAGGTATTTGGTCTCCTTGGCCCGAACGGTGCGGGAAAAAGTACTACTATCCTGATGCTGTGCGGGCTTATTCAGCCGACTTCGGGAGAATGCTATATCGACGGGACGGAAGTCTCGAGAAATCCCATCGAAGTAAAGAGAAGAATCGGCTATATGCCTGAAGATGTCGGGTTTTATCCCAACCTTTCGGCCGAACAGAACCTGGAATTTTTCTCCAAGCTATACAATATTCCCGAAAAGGAGAGAAGGACAAGGACAGACGAACTCCTTGAACTCGTAGGATTATCCGGTGTTGAGAAGAAGGTCGGCGGGTACTCGAAGGGAATGCGCCAGCGGCTGGGGATTGCCAAGGCGCTGATCAATGATCCCGATGTGGTCATTCTTGACGAACCGACGGCCAATCTCGATCCGCAGGGAGTTTCCGATTACCGCAAGATCATCAGGAATATTTCAGGCTCGGATAAGACGGTTCTCGTATCTTCGCATATTCTCTCGGAGGTCAGCAAAGTCTGTTCGAGGGTCGGGATCATGCAGAAGGGAAGGATAATAAAAGACGGGTCCTGGGACGAACTTGCGAGAAACCTGGATCTTTTAGGTCTGCCCGAGATAATTATCAATGTCGAGACCGCGTCCGGGATGCCCGAACTTGTTCATGACGATATCATCAGGGTTGATTATTCCGGGGGAATGACCAAGGCGAAGATTATCGCTTCATGCGATATCAGGACCGACATAGGCAGAATCCTGATCGAGAACAGGATCGTTCCGAGGGAGATCGCACTTGATGCCATAACAATGGAAGACGCCGTTCTTTCGTACTACAACGAGGTGAACAGCTGATATGAAATCCGTTGGACTTTTTGCAATAACAGAAAAGGAATTCCAGGATCATACCCACAGCAGAAAATTCCTGATGTTCCTTTCGATCATCCTTGTCGTAACGATCATAGGGATGGCTTCCGGATCTGTGGACTATAACAAGCAGATCGACGATTATAACGAACAGGTCAGCGTGGTCGATGAGAATTCTGAGACGGATTCGTATTGGTACAAGCCGTCGATAATGACGATCTTCAATAGTGTGGGAGCTCTTCTTGCATCCCTGGGAGCCATACTCGGAATCGCCATGGGATTCGACCTGATTACGAAGGAAAAAGAGAGTAAATCGCTCAAAATCCTGTTGTCTCACCCGATATACCGCGATGAAGTCATAAACGGAAAAGCCGCGGGCGGAATTCTTGCATTGCTGCTAGCTTTATTCGTAACTTTTATTATTGCAGCAGGCATCATGCTGATCTTCGGGATAGTTCCTTCGGGCGAAGATTTCATATACATAGCCTTCTTCGGGCTTGCAGCGTTTTTGATGATCTTTTCATACTTCGCCATCTCCATGTTCATGTCAACGGTTGCAGAAGACAGCGGCAATTCTCTTGTTTATACTCTTATCCTCTTCGTCTTCCTTTCGAGTCTCCTGCCGGTTTTTGTCTGGAGTTCGACGACCGACCTCATTATCGGACCTGCACCCGAATACCCGGAAGGATACTTCGATATTGACTACGGTTTCAACGGGGCAGCGGTTACGATGACCGTAAGTGATACCGGAGAAGTGACGAAAACCGAAAATGCGTATGTAAAAGAGGAGGATGAGGCCTGGGAGAAATACATGGATGAAATGGAAGAATATTGGGGTAAAAGAGAGATGTTGTCGGGCTTCATCAGCCTTCTTTCGCCGACCAACAATTTCCAGGATATCATGAATACGCTGACATATTCGAGCAGCGGCTTTGACGACCTCCTGAGGTCTTCTTATTCTCCTGCGGATAAAGAGAGTGCCGGTGTTATGGATGTTCTCGGGAAACTCTTGTGGAACTTCGTTGCCCTGATCGCAATTCCGGCAGTATTCTTCGGTGCGGCATATGTCCGTTTCATGAGGATTGACGTGAGGTGAAAATGACGGGAATTAATCAAAAATTGCTGAACTGTTTATTGGCATCGGCATTTTTAATCCTGCTTCTCTTACCGCAGGGAGTTTTTGCATCAGACAATGCAACCCCCAATGTAGAGATTATATGCAGTTTTCCCGGGAGGATCGTTGAAGCCGGTGAAACGGTAAAGTTCGACCTGAAAATAAAGAACAACTACGGCACATATCCAAAGATGCTCGATGTGGATACGTTTAAAGGAGAGAACGACTGGAAGTTTGCTTTTTACTCCGGCGAAAATAAAATCGACCGTGTTTTAATGGGAAAAGGCGAGGAGTTAGCAGTTACCCTTGAAGTAGATACGGCAGGCGACACTCCTGTAGATACATATCCGGTAAGAATCCGGATCGACGACGCACGGCTGTGGATTTATATCAAAATCGAAAAAACACATGCCGGAGAGTCCGGCGTCCTTAAGGTTACGGTTGTCGACGAACAGGGAGAAAAGATAAAAGGCGCAGTGGTGAAGGTTGTCGATGACAGAATGCATAACATCGTAAAAGAGGTCCTTACAACCGCAGACGGGCAGATCCGGACCGAAGTCGATCAGGGGGATTATATTCTTAATATCGAAAGCAGCGGTTATATCGGTTCTCAAAAGGACGATATAGCGATAAAAAGCGGCTACACCACCGACGCCGGAACAATAATGCTCGAGAAGAAAAACTACGGGCTGACCATAGACGTTAAATCCCCGCTTGTGACGGCAACCATCGGAAACAAGCCGGTATATGAAATACTGTTGTCTAATGTCGGAAAAAGCGACGATATATTCGATCTCGGTGTCGAGGGTCTTCCTGCAGGATGGTACGGGAGATTTAAACTTGCATCGAGTTCGAACGAAAGCGCATCGAGTCTCTATATTGACGCAGGTTCTGAAAAAACCGTCTTCCTCGAGATCATTCCCCCGTATTCCGTGGAGAAGGGAGATTACTCTTTCAATATCTCGGTAAATTCGTCGGATAACAGTTATACAGAAAAGCTCGAGGCAAAGATTACAGGCAGCAGCAACATGGTTGTATTCTCCGAGAAATACCGTTATGAGATCACAAAGGGTGACACGGCGGAAATTTCGATGTCGATATCGAACAAGGGAAGCGGCGAAGCGCTGACCAATGTAAGAGTCGAAGTCTCGGCACCTGACGGATGGAATGTCCGGACGACACCTTCTACGATCCCGTCCATACAGCCGGGTCAAAAAGCGGTCGTCAATCTCAAGGTCACTCCGCCTGCAAACATCGCCGCCTCGGATTACAAGATCTCCGTTAAGGTCATCTCCGACCAGGAAGAAGATACCGAGGATATTAAGATTATAGTGAGCGAGAGTTCGCTCGTCGGAATATTAGGCGTGCTGCTTCTAGCGGGAGCATGTTTCGGGGTATATTATTACTTCAGAAAACACGAGAGAAGATAGAATTGATCTATGGCACTGCTGTATTTTTTTCAAATATTAGCTGGGCAACCCCGGCACCGGCGGCCAGGTCCGCCGGACGGCCCCTGCCCAGGGGCCTTGCCTTAAGATATTTCTCTCACGGCACGCTTAGGGGACCGGCAAGGGTCCCCTAAGCTGTTGAATTTGTTTTTTTAAACATATTAAGTGCCGTAAACACCTTGAATTTACCGCATCTCGCCGCACAGGGGATACTTGTCTATCCCCTGAGCGGCCTGTCACAATTGAGAGGCCCCGGGGTCGGGGCCGATCCGTGAGCCTGCTGTGCGGCTCGCGGCGAGGGGTTGGCAATGAAGTGAGACCTGCATTTATACCCACATAGATTAACGAAGAGCTGATCTTTTTTTCATTTTTTTAATGAAAGCCGGATTACAGGTTTTTTGAATATGATCCCCCAGTATATCATGATCACTTTTTGTAACAGAATGTATGCCTGAAAACCCGTAATCCGGGCTTATTCCGCTCTTTTTTATGCGTGTTTCCTGGGTCTAAAATAAATCTCGCCAATTTGTGGATATTTAGCTGTTTAAAGGCCGGATCGTATCGATATAGCGGCACGTATTTGTCCTGTTTTTTTCAGACGATATTTATACCCGGCAGGCAGGAGATCGTGGAACACAGGGCTTCTGTGTGGATTTTGAAAATCAGGTTTTTCGCAGGATTTAGGGTTTATTTAAGTTTTACTTTACAATCCGGCCATCATTAAAAGAACCGGCCGCAGGGAAAAATATGGAGGAACTGTATATCCCTCTTCAAAGATTTCCAGAAATCTCTTTCAAATCCTTAAGGAAACTTTCGATATCCGGATATCTTTGTTCCGGGTCTCTCCTAAGGCATCTCATAATAATCCTGTCGAGATCGGTATAAGAGGGATCGCCCAGGATCTCCGAGACCGGAACGATGCTGCCTTTATCCCCGCCCGAGAGCATCTCCTCGATTAAATCTCCCTTAAAGGGCTTTTCACCGGTAAGGAGTTCGTAAAAGAGCACTCCGGTCTGGTAAATATCGGTCCTGGTTCCGGGTTTTCCAAATCTTGAAGGGAACAGCTGTTCCGGTGCTGCATAGACGAGTGAGAATCCTATATTCGAAGACTCGAAGTTGTCCGCGATCGTTTTGCTGAGGCCCCAGTCCGTGATCTTCGGGGTATCCCTGTCGTCGAGAAGTATGTTGTTGGGTTTTATATCGTGATGGACGATTCCCATCGCATGTGCATACTCAAGGCCTTCGGCAATGCCTGTGATGATGGAGATGGTCTTTTCCACCGGAAGAGGGAATGCGAGAGACATGAGATTTCTGTCGAGATATTCCATCTCGATGTACGGCGAAGGGAAGATATTTGCCGAATAGATCTCGACGATATTTTCATGCTTCAGCGTTTTCCATACCGAGATCTCCCTGATGAACGATTTTCCGGCAACCTCATCCCTGGATATCGGGATTTTTAGTGCAACGATTTCCCCGTCGCTTTCTCTTTTGGCCCTGAAAACGATCGCTGCACCGCCGGTCCCTGCTATGGAAATATTTCCGTACTTCTCGTAAAGTTCACGTGGGAATAATGAAATATACTGCCTGTCCCGGTCTTCCCCGTTATAATAGAAGGTCTTTTCATTTTCAGGAGTTTTATTTTCAGCCGGCGGAGTCCCGGACGACCATAGCCTGGAGACTGCCATAAGCACCAGTGACAGCAGCAGCAGCGTCGGTATGAATATGACGTTCATCCCGAACAATCCCGGGTTGCCGGAGATTATACACTCGAAATAAAATAAAAATGAGATTAACAGCACGATGCAGTGCACTTGACCGGTATACCCCCTGCGCCCGTTTTTTATGATTATAATCGAAAGCATGAGAGACGATGCACCGGTATAGACGAGCGATGCAATAAGCCCGAGATACACAAACAGCCCGTTTTCATAATAGGCGAACATGTTGTATGAGGTGGATATCATATGAGCGGTGATAAGGGACAGCAGAACGAAAATTGCGAAATGACCTGCCGCGATAAGATTCCTCTCAAAGGGTTCGGGTTTGCCGGCTGAATTTGCCTTCTGCTTCGCAGGGACTATGGAGAGAATTCCGGATACGATCAGCGAGATTATCAGGAAAAACAGAAATGCATCCATCTCGTCGGAGTACCAGAGATCGTAGGAGATTGTATTCAGCGGAGATGTATCTTCGGCAGATCGCGGGTAATTGTCCGAATAAACGGTGACAATACTAAGATTTCCCGAATCATTATTATTTATCCCGTATAGAAAAGGATTTTCGAAGATTATCATGCTGTTCGTATCGGATACAACATGAACCGCAGTTTCATTGTAATCATCCGGAAGTAATTCGTCAGGTGATACGATAGTGACAGTAAATGTGCTGTTTGCGCTGTCATTTACCGGGTATTCAAATTCTGCATGTACGGGTGAAATTACGAGAAAGGAGATGATCAATAAAAGTAATACCAGCCGGTTTCTTCTCAATCCCGTTCACCTTTACATAAATTATTTATTTTTTATATAGATTATATGACCGTCAGTCCATATGAAAAATCAGTCTCGCACGTGTCTGTCCCCTGCCGAGATCGATAATATCCCCGTCGGAAAGAATTATCGATTCTCCCTTTATAACCAGCTTATAATTGATATACGATCCGTTGGTGCTCCCCGGGTCTGAGAATATATACTGTGTACCGTTTTTTTGAATTTCCGCATGTATCCCGCTTATTCTCGTAACCGAGAGATATGACCCGGAGAGTATTACGGAGCATTTGTCTTCTTCAAAATACTTCCCCGTCGTCCTGCCGATCTTTGTGAGGGGGGATATTACAGGAAATATCTTCTTATCGTCGTCCCCTCCAAGCACCTGCAGGTAAGGCTCTTTTCCGGCCGGTCCCGACAGATTTTCATTTAGAATTTCTATGGCTTCCATTGCCTTGTCACTGATAATCTTAAGGTCGAGATTCGAGAAAGAATTCAGGTTCCTGATAATCGATTCGATACCGCCGTACATAAGAGAATATTTCCAGACCGGAAGAGCACCCCTGGATGTCTCTTTTCCTATTCCCGGCTCTTTCTTTATGATCCCTGCATTCAGCAGCCTGTCGATGTGCTTTTTTGTATTGTCGTAATTGGAGTTGATATGGTTCGCAATCTCCCTGACGGATCTCGGACCTCTTTCGATAAAAGTGATGATCTCGAGCCTAACGGGATTTGATATCGCCTGGAGGTATTCCAGGAGCTCTTCGAGAAGGCCGGGTTCCGCATGATCCTCCAGCGTAACATCTCCGGACTTCGTCTCATCAGGCGGGGTTTTGTGGAATACCATATATCTGATACTTATTATTTTGTCGAAAATATATCTTTAAAATTACTGTTGAAATTTTATCTGAATTTAATCTCTAATCCAAAATCAGGTATGTCCGGCGATCAGAGAAAAAGATTCACTGCCATAATGATGCATACGAATACCAGGAAAAGCCCGAACCCGAATGACAGCTGGCTGCTCCTGAGTCTTCTTGCGTATCTCGTGCCTGCAATCGCACCGCACACGGCGCCGGTGATGTACAATGCCAGAAAACCCAGCGAATGAATATTGCCGAGCTCCGCGTGAGTGATCGAGGCCGCCATACACGCGAGAAACACGACCATTGTCGAGGTCGCGGTCGCATAGTGCGGGGGAATCTTTGCCGCGATCATTGCTGGTACGTTTATGCTTCCTCCGCCGAGTCCTGTCAGGCCGTTTACAAGTCCACCGCCGCTTCCCCAGGTGATCATATGAAGTGCATGAAAATCGCCGGAGAACTCATCGCCGTACCTGTTCTTACAGCCGTCACGATACTCCGGGCCATTTTTGATTTCCGGGAGGGAGATCAGGTCCGGTTTGAGAAGAGTCGATGCAATGACCAGTAGTATGGCGATCAAAATCAGCTTTAGCGTCACTGCGGGCAGCGATATCGAGACGAGAACCGACAATACCGATACCCCTATAGCCGGAACCCCCAGGAACAGTGCCGTCTTATAGAGTATTCTCTGCTGCCATGCATAATTCACCATCGAAGTAAAGGATATTGCGACACCTATGGCAAGAGAAAGAGCGATCGCATTAATCTGGTCGAATGAAAAGATAAGTATCAGCACGGGCACGTTCAGCGTCCCCCCGCCTATCCCGAGAATCGATGCGATCATCCCGACGACGAATGCGATTATTAAAATGAACACTATCACTTCAGGTGTCATATGAATCTCTGTTCCGCGGGGGATGATACTTGTAATATCGGTATATGATAAAAAAATTATTTCTTAAGGTTCTTCCAGATTCTTGCCTGGAATCCGAAGAAAGATGAGAAGCCGATCGAATCCTTCTGGTCGATAGTCTTGCTCTCGAAAGAGACTAGATCGCCGGAATAAAGTGCATCGGGCGAGCTCCTTCCTGTAACGGTGGCTTTGCCCTTGTAGAGTTTCATATCTACTTTGCCGTTCACTCTCTCCTGCGTCTTGTTGATGAATGCGGTAAGGGCCGCGAATAACGGCTCGTGAATCAGACCCATGTACCCGAGTTCGGACCATTTTTCATCGACGATGTTCTTGAACGAGAGTTCCTGCCTGCTGAGGACCAGCCTTTCGAGATCCGAATGCGCTGCGATGAGAACGGTTGCGGCCGGGTGCTCGTAGACCTCGCGGGCCTTTAAGCCGAGGATCCTGTCCTCGATCATATCGTTCCTGCCGATCCCGTGTTTCCCTGCAATTTTGTTTACAGCGAGGATAATATCGTAGCCCTTCATTTTCTTTCCGTTAAGCGCGACCGGAATACCGTTTTCGAACTCTATAGTAATCTCTTCCGGTGTGTCGGGCGCCTCTTCCGGCGATACGGTCCATTCATAGATGTCGTTTGGCGGGTGGAAAGACGGATCCTCGAGTTTCCCTCCCTCGATACTCCTGCTCCAGCAGTTCTCGTCGACCGAATAGGGTTTGTCCTTTACAACAGGCACGGGGATCTTGTGCTTCTCCGCATAATCCATCTCCCATTCTCTTGTAAGATTCATCTCCCTCATCGGGGCCACAATATCGAGTCCCGCTCCCCTGAAGATGAAATCGAACCTGAGCTGATCGTTTCCCTTGCCGGTGCAGCCGTGCGCTACCGCACGGGCGCCTTCTTTTTCCGCGATCTTCACGATCTCTTCTGCAATTAGCGGCCTTGCAAGTGCAGTGCCCATAGGATATCCTTCGTATGAGCCGTTGGCTTTGATAGTCGGAAAGAGCTGCTCTTCCACGAATTTATCCTTTATATCGATAGTAAAATGCTTGTCGGCAATCAGGTGCCCCTTGTCTGTCGCCTTTTTTATATCTTCTTCAGGCTGACCTACGTCGACTGCGACTGTAATGACTTCGTCATAGCCGTATTCTTCTTTTAAAAGCGGCACACAGATGGATGTATCAAGGCCTCCTGAAAAAGCCAGCACAATTTTACCTTTTCCCATATTGGTCTCCCGATTTTGTATATAGTGTTAATAAGGCCTGAAATCATGCAAAAATTTGAAATCTACAGGAGATTCAGGATATTTATCACCACTATATGTCATCATAATTTTGATTTACAACAATATAATGGTGCTTTAAAAGAAGTAATTTTTGAATTTCAGGGATTCGGGATTACGGCTTTCGCCGGGACAAGACTGTCATAGATTACGTAAGATCCGATTACTCCCATGAAGTTGACCGTAACTTTTACCCTGTCCTGGAGTTTCTGGTTTCCGGGGAACTCTACCTGGTCGCCGACCGCATTGCCAAGATCCTTTGATTCGTGACTTCCGTCAGGATAGTAGACATCCACGACGATCGACTGTATGAAGTTCTGCCCGAGACCTCCCCTGAATATGGCGGTAATCGTACCGTAGACCGGGTCCTTGTTTACCTGTACATCGACCTGGTATTTGTTGTCGGGCTGTTCCGTCGGTCCGGGGATCATATCGGATGGCTGCCCCGTAGTTGCCTCGGCAGTCATTGTGGGCTCGGTCGTAGCGGCAGTCGTGCCCTCCGCCGGACCGGAATCCGTACCTGTACATGCAGCACAAAATGTCATTGCCGACATAATCACCAGAAGAATAAAAACAATTCTCATTCTCATAACCATGAGAATGTCTTAAAAATATATTTAATTTTTTAAAGTCAGTTGAAGGCGGGCTTTGTTTTCAGTGCTGCAACAAGCAGCTTTATGCCTTCTTCGATGTCCGTCAGGTCCACGACCTCGATGGGAGAGTGGATATATCTTGTCGCGATCTGGAACGGAATGCTCGGGATGCCGTCTCTTACAAGGTGGATGATCGTTGCGTCCGTATTCCCGCCGTCTCCGACTTCCAGCTGGAGAGGGATGTTGTTCGATTCTGCGGTCTTTCTCAGCCATTCGGTTACCCTTGGATCGGACATTATGCCCCTGCCTGCGGCACTCACCAGTGCGATTACCGGCCCTTTTCCCATCTCAACGGAGGCTTCTTTCTTCGTGATCCCGGGGTGATCGCCCGAGATGGTTACGTCGGTCGCGATTGCACAGTCGGGTTCGATTGCGAATGCACTGACCTTTGCTCCCTTCAGGCCGACTTCCTCCTGGACGGTGAAGACGCCGTATATCGTGTGCGGGGATTTGGCCTGCTTCAGGGTCTCTATGAGCATTGCGACGCCGACCCTGTTGTCAAGCGCCTTTCCGGTCAGCCTGTTGTTTGCAAGAAGCCTGTATTCCCTGTCGATGGTGATCGAAGTTCCGATCTCGATCCCGAGATCGTTTACTTCCTTCTCGCTCGTTGCACCGACATCTATGAACATGTCGTCGGTCTTGATCTCTTTCTTCCTGTCCTCGGGGGTCATCACATGGGGCGGTTTTGCACCGATAACGCCGGTTACCTGCCCTTTCTTTCCGTGAAGGACGACCCTCTGGGTATATGCGACGGGATTGTACCATCCGCCGATGGGGACGAACTTGATGAAGCCCTTCTCGTCGATATACTGGACCATGAAACCGATCTCGTCCATGTGCGAGGCGATCATGATCTTGAAATCGTCGCCTTTTTTGACCGCAACCAGGTTGCCCATCTTGTCCTCGTAGATCTCATCGACGAAGCCGTTGAGCTCCTCCCTGATTATCGCCCTGACATTTCCCTCGCTTGCCGAGAGGCCGTGGGCGTTTGAAAGTTTTCCAAGCAGTTCTTTTACCATAAATCTTCACTTAAATTATACTCTCTATTCTCTTAAGTGCTTCATTGATATCATCTCTCGATGCCGCATAGCTGAACCGGGCATAGTCGACGGCATTCTTGCCGAACGCATCTCCCGGAATTATAACGACGCCTGCATCAAGGATCTTATACTGCATCTCTGTTTCCATCGGGACGAACATATAGAACGCCCCCTCGGGTTTGGGAAACTCGAATCCGAGATCTTTCAGGCCGTTGTAGAGCAGATCCCTTCTTGTCGCATATTCGGACTTCATCTCAAGAACACATTCGTTTGTTCCGGTGTATCCTGCAATGGCCGCGTACTGCGATATGGAGGTCGCACAGGTTAGACAGTACTGGTGGACCTTGATCATCTGGTCGATCAGTTCCTGTTCTGCCGCAACAAAGCCAACTCTCCAGCCTGTCATCGAGAAGGTCTTGCTGGCCGCATTTATCGTGACCACGTTGTCGCCGAAGAGTGCGGCACTCGTATGCTCCTTGTCGTATATGAAGTGCTCGTAGACCTCGTCAGAGATTACAGTCACCCCGGCGTCGTCGGCATATTCGACGAGGTCCCGGATGGTCTCGCGATCCTCCACCGCTCCTGTCGGATTTCCCGGTGAGTTGAGTACCATGACCTTCGCCCCGTCGAGCATCTCTTTGCAGACTTCGGTCTTTATGTGCAGGTTTTCGTCCAGCGGGATTCCCTCGGGGATTCCTCCGGCAAGGATTGCGCATTCCCTGTAGGATACGAACCCGGGATCGGGATAGAGAACACGATCCCCGTTGTCAACGAGAGACTCCATGGCGATATGGAGGGCCTCTCCTGCTCCCCCGGTTACGATGATCTGGTCCGGCGAATACGAGAGCCCGTTCTCTCTTTTAAATTTGGCCGAGATCGCTTCCCTGAGTTCGGGGACTCCGGTATTGAACGTATATCCTGTCAGGTTGTCCTCGATTGCCTTTATCCCGGCCTTTTTGATATGGTCCGGGGTGGGGAAATCCGGCTGACCGATCCCGAGGTTGATCGAACCGGGTTTGGCCTTCTGGAAGAACTTCCTGATGCCGGACATCTCTATTCCCAGGACTCTTTCGGAAAAAAGATTGTTCTTCATCTCAACTTTCATCTCCTTTCTCCTTCATTCGATGTTGGCATGCCTTCCCTTGAGATCCTTTTCCTCGCAATTGAGTATGATCATAATCGCCGAGATAATGGAGTCGGCGAATATCATCGCACCGGTCTCAAACAGCGTTCCGAGAGGAGCGAAGGATTTGAGTTCGCCTTTCATCTGCTTGATCTCGAACTCGGACGATTCGTCTTTTATGTAATCCCTGTGGCTTTCGAGGACAACCGTGCAGTCGGAGATCCTTCCGATCCTTGAGTCGGACTTGGATGTCACGAGACATATCCTGCCCCCGAGCATCTTTGCAGTCTCGCAGAGTTCCGCGATAGTCTTCGTCTCCCCGGACCCGGAGAACGCGACAATCATATCCCCTTTCTCCATGGCGGGAGTGATCGTCTCGCCGATGACATAGGACTTCAGCCCAAGGTGCATCAGTCTCATGGCAAAGGATTTTGCGACAAGCCCGGATCTTCCGGCACCCATTACGTAGATCCTGTTTGCCTTCAGGATTTCCTCAATAAACAGGTCTACCTCCTGATCGGAGATAGAATCGGCCATCTCTTCTATCTTGGTGCTCATGAGACGGATCATATCTTCTACTGTTTTGCATTCGGACATATAACCACCAGTACGGTTACTTAGTTATAGTGGCTTTATGGAGTTATTTTCTTTGGATCGACGAGATCGATCCCGGTAAAAAAGAGTTTATTTAAGTTTTTCAATCTCTTCTTCGACTTCTTCGTAGCCCTCTTTGTAGAATCCTTCCTCGTCGGGGGCAAGTTCGCGCAGAAGGCGAAGGAATTCTCCGGCGTGCACTTTCTCTTCATCAGCGATATCGAGAAGGACCGCCTTTGCCAGTTCGTTGTCTGTGGACTCGGCAAGCTGAACGTAGAGCTGTATTGCTTCGTACTCTGCCGAGACCATGAACCTGATTGCTCTTATCAGTTCGTCGGGGGTAAGCTTGCGATCGTTTTTGAGACCTGCAAAAGGATTTCCAAATTCTGGCATTTTAATCACTTTCCTTTGGTTACAAGTCCTTATTTGGAGGACATTTCTTATTAATTTATTGGGATCTATACTCTCCTTGCATAGCCCCATTTGACTGCCGACGCCCATACCGCCTCGGCTATTGAAATAGTAACCTCCCTGTCGAGAACCCTCGGGATGATATGCTCTCTCGTCGGCCGCCGTACGTAGTCCGCAAGTGCATGGGCCGCGGCGATCTTCATTTCGTCGGATATTTTTGTTGCATGGGCGTCGAGCGCTCCCCTGAATACGCCGGGGAAGACGAGGGCGTTGTTGATCTGGTTTGCATAATCGCTTCTGCCGGTCGCGACAATTGCGGCACCAGCTTTTTTGGCTTCGTCTGGCATGATCTCGGGAACGGGATTTGCCATGGCGAAGACGATCGGGTCGTCGTTCATCCGGCGGATCATATCCCCTGTTAAAATTCCCGCCGCAGACACCCCGACGAAGACATCGGCGCCTTCGAGGGCATCGGAGAGCGTTCCTTCCCTTCCGGTGTGGTTGGTCTCGTCGGCTAGTATGAACTTGTATTTATTATTGTAGAGGCCTCTTCTCTGCCTGTGGATTATGCCCTGCCTGTCGCATACGATCATCTCTTTTACCGAGGTGCAGATGTCGCGGTTGTATCCGATGCAGCGGAGGAGCCTCGAGACGGCATATCCTGCCGCACCGGCACCCGAGACTACGATCTTCAGATCTTCGAAATCCTTTCCTGTCACCCTGCACGCGTTCAGGAGTCCGGCGAGCACGGCGATGGCTGTCCCGTGCTGGTCGTCATGCATGACGGGAATCCCTAAGTCCTGGAGCGCCTCTTCGATCTCGAAGCATCTCGGGGCGGCGATATCTTCGAGATTGATCCCGCCGAAGACCGAAGCGATGTTTCTTATCTCCGAGGCGATGTTCGCGGATTTTTCAAAACAGATCGGGAATGCGTCTATGCCTGCGAATCTTTTGAATAGTGCGGCTTTTCCCTCCATGACCGGGATCGCGGCACACGGGCCGATGTCGCCGAGGCCGAGGACGGCGGTTCCGTCGGTTACGATTGCAATGGTGTTTGCCTTTAGAGTGTACTTATAGGCCAGTTCGGGATCGTTCTTTATCGCCCTGCATACGGCTGCGACTCCGGGCGTGTATGCCCTTGAGAGATCCCATTTCGTTTCGAGGGGGATTTTACATTTTATCTCGATCTTTCCCCTGTTTTTTTCATGAAGTTCGAGAGACTCTTTATCAAGATCAGGGTATACATCTCCGTTTGGCATGCCTGCCTCCTAATTATATGAGATGACGATTCCGGTTTATAGTTGTGTTGGTCTGACCGGGTTATTAAGTATAAATGAAAATCACGTTGTGATTTACATGAAACAGTCCATGAAACCTTTGTTTCATAAACGTTTTAAATAAAAAACCGCCAACACTGGAGTAGCTATGAACAGGAAAAAATTCGAAAACATCCCCGGAGAGACGGACACGGAGAAGTATGCTTCAATATCGATCAGCGAAGGAGCGAGTGTGGATCTTCTCGATCTTAAAAAAATTCATGATCTCTATGATATCCGCGTTGTCCTGTATTTTGAAAAAGACCTGGCGGAAAACTCCACTTATGAAAAAGATCTCATGGATTTTGCCGGCCATGACGAAGACATGAGGCCGTTTATAGAGGTTGAAAAGTTTATCAAATTCGGAAAGGAGAACGATCCGACCTTTGAGAACAGGCTCTCGGAGTTTCCCCTGATGATAAAAGTAATCTCGACCGGCGAGATCACATCGGAAAATAAAAAGATCAGGTATGTAAAAGGGCTTATGCCGTTTCTCGACGACTTCGATGTCGACGAAGAGCCGGGCCCTGTTATCGGCTGATCTTCTCTTTTTTTCTGACCGCAGGGATCTTTCCGGCCGCCTTAAGGAATTCAAGTACCATCATCGGGTCCTTGATCCCCGGTGATTTCTCGACACCCGAACAGACATCGACGGCGTATGGCTGAAGCCTGCTTATCGCCGCCTGTACGTTCGACGGATTGAGACCGCCGGCAAGGATCACCGGTTTGGCAGCCGTCTTCATGATCTTTTCGGCATATTCGTAATCGAACGGAACTCCTCTCCCGTGGCTCCGATCGATTATTACCGCATCGCAGTCTTCAGGATACTTTCCGTCTTCACCCGCGACACGGATGAGCTTCCCGCAGAAATTTTCAGGTCTCTTCACATCGGCCGAGACCTGTATCGCCGAAGGATTTACAGCCGCCATCTCCTCAAGGAGATCCTGTGAATTCGTGTGCGTGACTATTACAGTGGTGGTAAACGGACCGAGTGCCGAGAAAATTTCCTTTGCATCTTCAGTGCTTATGCATCTCGGCGATTCTTCCGATATTACGACTCCTATTGCATCTGCACCCGATCTTTCGGCGAACAGTGCATCCCCAATATTTGTTATTCCGCAGATTTTAACCCTCAAAAACATCCCCGCCGGAATTTTTTTAGTTTGTTATATGCTGTCTCATGTCTTTCCCGGGCGACCCCGGCACCGGCGGCCAGGCCGCCGGACGGCCCCTGGCAAGGG
>NZ_KN360926.1:66496-140245 GCF_000784355.1 Methanolacinia paynteri
ATGTAAATCACGTTGTGATTTACATGAAACAGTCCATGAAACCTCTGTTTCATAACCGTTTTTGTGATGAAACCTGTGTTTCAGGAATGTTTTTTTAAAAATAATATATGGCCAACCATTAAAATATAATTGGATTCAAACGGGTTTTCACTTAGAGTGCGTCCGGGCGGACCCGGTGAATCAGGAGAGATAGATGTTATGAAACTGGTGTCATGGAATGTAAACGGACTCCGGGCCGTTGAGAAGAAAGGTTTTCTTGATTTTGTAAACGAATACCAGCCCGAAATTCTCTGCGTCCAGGAGACGAAGGCGCACGAGGATCAGCTGAGCTCTTCGATCCGCCACCCGAAAGGATATTTTTCGTACTTCAGTTCGGCCGAAAGAAAGGGATACAGCGGGACCGCCCTGTACTCGCGTAAAGAGCCGGAAAGCATCAGCTACGGGTTCGGCGTCCCGGAGTTTGACACCGAAGGCAGAATAATTCTCGCAGAATATAGCGATTTCAATCTTTACGATATATATTTCCCGAACGGCAAGATGTCGAAGGAGAGGCTTCAGTTTAAGATGGACTTTTACGACGAGTGCCTTAAGCATGCGGTAAGCGACCTGGATTCCGGGAAGAACGTAATAATCTGCGGGGACGTGAATACTGCCCACACTGAGATAGATCTTGCACGCCCGAAAGAGAACTCGAAGGTTTCGGGATTCCTTGAGATCGAAAGAGAGTGGATCGACAGGCTGCTCGATGCCGGTTTTAAGGACTCGTTCCGTATGTTCACATCAGAGGGAGGGTATTATTCCTGGTGGGATCTCAAATCGGGCGCCCGCGAGAGAAATGTCGGGTGGAGAATTGATTATTTCTTCGTCAGCGACGGCATATCCGACAGGGTGAAATCGGCTTCTATACTCTCACAGGTCGAAGGATCGGATCACTGCCCGGTAGAGCTGGAACTGAAATCCTAAACTAAAAATTCCAAAATAAAACTGAAATAACTGCCCGGGATAAAAAAAGATTATTGGTTGTTGTAGATCTTCAATGCAGCCGCGATCTCTGCATTGTCGATTGTTATTGCCGACACCGCGTTGCACATCCGTACCGCTTCGTCGAGAGTTTTCTGGTGGATGTTTCTTCCGGTCGCATTGCCAGATGCGCCGCCGGTGTGTATCTGATCGTAGAGCTGTTTGAGGAAGTCCTCTCCCGAGACACTCGAACCGCCTGCGCAGACCAGCTTCGTTTTTCCTGCGGCCGCTACTGCTTCTTTCAAAAGTTCAGGGGACGAGCTTCCGTCCTTCTTCGGGGCGTTGACCTTGACGAAGTCCGCACCGAGAGCGGATGCGACTCCTGCTGCACCGGCGATGAGGTGCGGATCTTTCTCGTCCTTTACGGCCTTTCCACGCGGGTAGATCCAAAGAACTACGATGAGGCCGTGCTGGTGTGCCTCGTAGATGATCTGTGCTGCTTCGCGGATCATCTCTCCCTCGTATTCGCTGCCGAGATAGATCGTATACCCCACGCCTGTAATCGCCAGGCCGGTCTGGTCGCGGAACCTGACGATCTGGTCGATCGAATAGAGCTGGGGGCTGAGCGGATCCTTCTGGTCCGTCTTTACGAGATGAGTCTTGGAGTTGAGCTTTACAAGATAGGGAATCTCCCTGTAATCCCTGCCGTATTTTGCGATAAGGCCGAGCTGGGTTGCAAAAACACCGATTCTTCCCTCTTTTGCGATCCTGAATAGATGCTCGGGCGATGCATCGTCGGCCGCGATATCCTTGCCGAAGAAATCGTCGTTGAGGTGCTCGACCTTCTGGTCGCCTGCAAAGAGCATGAGATTCCCGCTTCCGTGGGTTATCATCTTCATGTTCTCGACATACGTCCCTTTCGCGCTCACGGGAACGTCGGCCGGAACTTCGATCTCGTATGTAAATGACATACTTATTCGTGCTCAACCGGAATAGATAAAGATTGTTGGATTGATTTTTTCAGGGATTGTTATCTCCTGTCCACAAGCCGCCGGGGCCTGCTTTTCAGCCTGAATAATTCGAGTTCCCCCTTCCCTGTGAAGTTGAATACGATGTCGAGTTCGCCGTCGGAATAATTTTCGCCCAGTGCAGGACTGATCCCGAATAAATGCTCGGTGAAATTCTTCTTTACAAGTTCGAAATCGCATTTTTCCTTGTCCCTGCATTCCATGCTGATCCTTAGAATGCACTCGTCCTCGGTTATACCGCAGTACAGGAATGCCTCGTACTCGCCGGTGAGATATTCCATGTTCTCCCGCTGAAAAACACAGCTCTCTATATCCACACGGTTTACAGGGACTCCTGCAATGTAGACGTTCTCCGCCTCGCGACGCGGATTCTCGATCCTCATGTGCGTTCTCCCGCACGGGCACTGGTCCCTGGATACTACCCTTGTGATATCGTCGGTATCGTAATTTATCAGGACCGTTCCCGCCTTTTCGCCTTCGGGAACGAGTGTTGTAAGGACCATCTTTCCTTTATCGCCGTCCCTGACGAAATTTTTCATATTGTGATCGTAGATATCCACATGTATCAGGTCTTCGGGAACATGAAGCCCGGTGATCTCGCTGCATTCCCCGCACATCGATCCTTCGGTGCTGCCGTAGGTATTGTATGATTCGAAACCCCAGATCTCGTCGAGATATGCCCTCGATTCAGGTGCGAAGCTCTCTCCGCCGATGACGAGCCCTTTGATCCCGGACTCTCCGGGTCCGAGGCCGTCTTCTTTCATCTTGTCCGCGAGCCTCAGGAGTTTGAAGACCGAGCCGACGATTATCGTCGGTTTGTAGTCCCTGATTACTCTTACGGGGAAGGTGCACTTTCCCTCCGGAATAACCGTGACCGATGTCTTCTGCGCAGCAAGCGTCATGGTGTTTGCGCCGATGTTCATGCCATAGGAGGCGCAGACAGCCATACGATCTCCCTTTCCGAACCCCTGAGATTTGAAAGCCCGTGCATATTTTTCTGCGTACCTGTTCCAGTCGTCCCATGTGAGGAAAAAGGATTTCGGCATCCCGCTGGTTCCGCTTGTCTCGTGGATGGTGTATACTTCCTGCCACGGAACGCTCCTGAACATGAACTCCTGTGATGCTGGGGGCTGGTTCTCCCGTATTGTCCTTCCGCTTATTACCGGAAGCTCCCTGAGGTCTTCATGGGTCCTGACGGATTCGGGCCTGATTTTATTTTCGTCGAACCATTTCCTGTAAAAAAGGGAATGACTTGCCGCATAGGATACCGTATTCCTGACTCTCTCATCTACGAGCGAATCGAGATCGTCGCGATCCAGGGTCTCGATATCCGGCCTGAAATATTCCATAATTTCGCCTCTCTTACTTCGAAGTGATGGTTTACAGATAATTTAATCTTTTTGGGCGTTCATCTGTGAATATAGAAACAGGAAGTTGATTTTATGACCGAATGGACTGTTGTAGAAGGTAAGGATAAGGGTTCGATTGTTCTTTATGCCCTTAGCACCTGCATTCACTGTAAAAAAACAAAGGAGCTCCTGAACGAACTCGGTGTGGCCTATAAATATCTCTTTGTCGATCTCCTGCCCGAAGAGGAGCTTAGCGTGGTGTTCAACGAGATGCTGAAATATAATCCGACCGGCTCTTTTCCCACGATGGTCATCAACGGCGATAAAGTGATAGTAGGATCGAGGCTCCAGGAGATCCGGGAGGCGCTGAATGGAGATTAAAGAGCCTTCGAAGGAAGAGATCGATGCGAAATATAACGAGATCCTCCGGCAGGCAAAGAGGGGCGGATATTTTCTTAATCCCGATACGGAATTTGCCAAAGATCTGGTGAAGGGACTGATCATAAATGGTGAACGCTACGGTTTCGAGGCATGCCCGTGCCGCCTTGTAATGGGAGAAAAGGAGCTGAACCTGGATATCGTCTGCCCGTGTTATTACCGCGACGACGACGTATCCGAATACGGGGCCTGTTACTGCGGGCTTTATGTCGACGAGGAGACCTCGAAGGGAGAAAAACCTGTGACGGCCATCCCGGAGAGGAGAGACCTGAAGTCACGCGGCAAAACCGCAGGAGCCTCCGGGATGCCGACTGCCGCCGGCAGCCTTCAGTACCCGGTATACAGGTGCAATGTCTGCGGATACCTGTGTGCAAGGAACAGCCCTCCGGAAAAATGCCCGGTATGCGGAGCGGATCAAAAAAGATTTGATCTATTCATGAGATAGAATATCCTGAGACTCATGAATTCCGAATATTACGCAGTCGATATCGCACTAATACCAGAAAGAGAGACTCTTGATTTTTTTATCGGCCTGAACAGGAGACTTATAGAGAAAACCGGGGACGATTCCATACGCTTGGGAGATTCCGCCTGTCTTCCGCATATCTCGCTTGCCATGGGCAGGGTTCATGCATCATGCATAGAGGATATCAAAGAAATACTTTCGGTGGTTTCGGGGTTTCTTCCCTATAATGCGGCCTACAAAGATTATGCGGTCGTCGCAGGCTCAAACGGAGATCAGATTTCAGGATTGGATATAGTAAGGGACGATATGATTGCCGGGTTGCAGGAGATTGTCGCCGGAATACTGGGAGAGTTCAGTTCGCACGGGATGACGCCCGAATGTTTCTCCGGGGATGCATCCGCGATCACTGATTTTTCTCTCGATTATTCGGAGAATTATCTCGCACGACAGACGGGAGATAGTTTTTCACCGCATATTACGATTGGCAACGGGAATATCAGGAAGGTTGAAGATATTCAGCCGCCGGCAAATTTTTCATGCGACAGGATTGCCATATGCCGTCTCGGGAATCACTGCACATGTGCGGAGCTTTTGGAGAGCATTAAGGGGATCTGATTTTCTTTGGCTCATTGCAGTCTCATGTTTTTCTCAGGCGACCCCGGGCACCACAGACCGGAGGCTGGTGGACGGCCCCTGCCCAGGGGCCTTGCCTTAAGATAGTTCTCTCACGGCACGCCCGGGGAACCGGCGAGGGTTCCCCGTGCTGTTTAATTTAGTTTTGTTTAGTTTGTTTTGAAATCCGAATTAAGATCCTTTAGATCTCCTGTTCCGGTTCCAATAAATTTAGTAGATTATAATCAATTTTTTTTGTAAATATAATCGAGTTTAACAAATTATATTATCTTAAGTCAAAAATATTTGTGGATGAACTCGTGCCGAGATCTGGTTTACCGGTTTTTTAAATTAAAAGATAACAATACAACGATTAAAACGGAATTTACTGCAGGTGTCGTCACTTTCATGACGATGGCATATATCCTGGTCGTCAACCCTGCGATCCTGCTTGCGGCCGGGATTCCGTTCGGCCCGGCTGTTGCCGCTACGATTATCACGGCAATATTCGGGACGGTGATAATGGGGGTTTATGCGAACCGCCCGTTTGCAATCGCACCGTATATGGGCGAGAACGCCTTCATCGCGTATACGGTCTGCGGGGTTATGGGATATTCCTGGCAGACGGCACTCGGGGCGGTTTTCATCAGCGGAATTCTTCTGACCGTCCTTACGATCGCGGGCGGACGGACGATTATGTGCGAAGCGGTCCCGGAGAGCTTGAAGTACAGTTTTGCGGCAGGGATCGGTCTCTTCATTACATTCGTCGGGCTTGTCAACTCGAAGATAGTTGTTCTCGGTACTGAGACGGCACCGGTTCATATCGGGGATTTGAACAGCCCGGAGGTTATGCTTGCGGTCTTCGGCTTCATCCTGATCTCGGTGATGGAGCTTCGAAAGATCAGGGGATCGATCCTCTTCGGCATAGTTATTGTCTCCCTTATCGGGTTCGTCTCCGGCCTGGTGGCGTACCCGGAGGCGATATTCAGCCTTCCGCCGGATATCTCGCCGGTGTTCCTCCAGCTTGATGTCGCCGGGGCACTTACATGGGGAATGTTTGCTGTTATCCTGACGATTTTCACGATGGCCTTCCTCGATACTATGGGCGGGCTTATCGGGGTATCGGCACAGGCGGGTTTCCTGGATGAAAAAGGAAACCTCCCGGATATAGAGAAACCGTTCCTCGCGGATGCTCTTTCGAATATATTTGCGGGCCTTGCAGGGACGACTACGAGCGGTGCGTTCATGGAATCGGCGACCGGAGTTCTCGCGGGGGGAAGAACGGGGCTTACGGCTATCTTTGTAGCGATTCTTTTCGCATGTTCCCTCTTCTTAACGCCCCTGTTTATTGCGATTCCTTCGGCCGCGACAGGTCCTGCAATGATTATGGTCGGACTAATAATGATGCGGCCGCTGGTGAAGATCGATTTTTCGGATTACAGCGAGATGATCCCGGCGTTTGCGGTGATCATCCTGATGAGTTTTACATATAATATCGGGGTCGGGATATGCAGCGGGTTTGTTCTTTATCCGCTCTTCAAGATCTTCGCAGGAAAAAAAGAGGATATAAATCCGTATTCATGGATTCTGTTTGCCCTTTGTCTTCTGTTCTTTATCTTCTATCCATACTGATTTTTTACAAATATTAGCTTGGCAACCCCGGCACCGGCGGCCAAGCCGCCGGACGGCCCCTGCCCAGGGGCCTTGCCTTAAGATATTTCTCTCACGGCACGCCCGGGAGACCGACAAGGGGTCTCCCGGACTGTTGAATTCGTTTTTTTTTGAAAATCCGGAACGAGACTTTTTAGATCCATTGTATTATTCTATGAATTCATCGCGGCGAGGGGTTGTCAAGAGTTGAACTTTTTTTTATGCAAAAAAATGGTAGGATGCCTGATTTTTTTCTTTTAGCCCTTACTCGACATGAAGAGACTGAGTGCTATTCCGGTAATGAGTGCGACGAGTGCGTCGGACCCGAAGTAGTCCATCGAAAGCAGGGTGTCCAGCGGGACTCCTCCCCAGAAGTGGCCGAGGATAATCGAGAGAATGAATCCGAGCATAGTTACTATTGCGAAGTGCCTGAGTCCTTTTAAGTAGTCGTGATACGTGAGTTTGATGAATATGAACGCGGCCGCCATAAAGATGAGGAAGAAATAAAATCCCATCTCCGAAGAGACAGCTGCAATTGTTTTCGAGGAAAATATACCGAACTCCGCGATTATAAGGTAGATGATGACCATCCCGACGGAGTTGTCCTTGGTCAGGTTCAGGAAGGGGATGACCGACTGCTGTCCTTCTGCTGCCTGCGGTTGCGGAGGATAGCCGTTCGCTCCGTTGTATCCCCCGGGAGATGCGGGGGGATATGGCGGATAAGGAGCAGGGCCCTGGGGAGCGGTTGCGGGTGCGGCCTGCTGTAATTTTTCTTCTTTGCCTTTTTTATACGATTTCACGGCCCCGTGGAGTGCGATGGCAACGGCCAGGATTCCGCAGATAAGTCCGCCGAATCCGAAGATTATATTGTCCAGGGTGAGACCTTCGGTTAAGATCCTCAGGAGGAAACTCTGGAAGAAGATGTACGCCGCGATAACGATGATCAGGAATATGAAGATCTTCTTTGCACCCGGTGCAACGAGGCGTGTAAATTTTCTCAGAAGCACGACGATGCAATATATGATTATCAGGGCGACCATTATCGCAAAAAGATCTCCCGACTGGACTTTTGCCGGCAGATCCAGCAGGTAGTCCATGCCCTGAACAATGTATGACTGAATATCCATTTTCAACCCCAAATAAAATTCCGGTAAATTTATGATGTATGTCTCGGGGAATAATAAATTATTGTTTTAAAATGGGTGGAAGTAGAGGTTTTGGCTATTCAATAATATGAAATGAAAGTTATCGTTTATTTGGATGTTCATAGAATCCATTAATGCCATGGATCATGACAGAGGACAGAGGAGTAAAATTATGCGAAGGATTAAAATTTGAAAAAAACTAAGTATGATTAGCACAGAGAATCAAAAATAATTATAATAATATGAATTAAAGGAGGTGGAATACGTGGATAAAAATGAAATTTCATTACTGCTATTATTGAGATATTTTGGATATGATGAAAAAAGCGTTATTGATATGATCGATGATTTCAAAGGACGCTTGATGATACAAAAAATTGTTTATATTAGTTTAGTAGGAGGAGTAGATATTGGATACTCTTTTACCTGGAATAAGCATGGGCCTGATTCCTCTCGACTGACAAGAGCATATAATAAGATATTGAATTCTTTTATGGACGGAGACAGAGATTATACAGAATATGAATTCTGGAGGAGTGCACGAAGGTCTCTTAATAAAATTAAACCTTTGATAGTCGATAATCCTTTGGAAGAAAAAGGAATAAGCAAATATGAATGGCTGGAAATAGTTTCATCTATACTGTTCTGGTCTACACTTTACAATAACATTGATTATGGCGTTGAAAAAGTAAAGGAATTAAAATTGGAATATAAAGATATGATTGAACCCGCAAAAAATGAGATAGTTAAATATTTCCCGGCCATGGATCAAGTATTAATAGTCTGAATCTTCTCGAATTATTTTTCTCTGTGAGGATAATTTTCTCTTATTTTCATTATCAAGATTAGAAATTATCTTATCCCATTTGTATTCATAAGCAGTTATTGATTCAGCCCCGTTTTTGAAACTCCAAACTTTAAAGAAACTCCATATTATCGCCCCAATTCCTATATATAAAGCAATAAAGAACATTTCATAAAACAAGTCCATTGTGATAAAAAATAGAGTGATTCCTGATATAAAAAATATTAGATAGTTAAAACATGTAAACAATGGAGCAAACGTTTTTTTCAGGCACGTACTCAGAAATTCCAAACCATCCAAAATATTCTCTCTTTTGGAGTAATCACAAATCATATATCTGATTTTCTCAAAGAATGGTTCTTTCATTTTTGTAGATTCTTGATTTTCCAATTTATTCGTGATTTTTTTATGCTCTATGTATACGACAGCAAAATAAGTTAGTATTATAATCCCAAAAAACACCACCACTATAATATCTTCTGGAATCTGTATCTTAAAAGTCTCTCTTATCGAGGTGATTAAAGCTGCCAGAGAGAATGGTAAAACGAAGTAAGGAACTATAAAAACAAAATTCCAATATGTATCCTGTTTTTCAAGTGTTTTCCCAATAAGATAGAATGTAAATGTAATAATTGAAAATAAGAATAGCACTATGAAGTAACCAAGGTTATTATAATCAATGGTCCCCTTCATTATACTGGCTTCATTATTACAGTATAACAAGTAGAAAGGCACAAAAAAGCAGACAATTATAAGACCCGAATACGAATAAAAGAAGGTAGACCACAGCCTATTTTTTCGATTTAACGTAACTATCTCACAGAAATTTTTCAAAAAATTTATAATTCTCGCCCAAATTTTCATAGATTGAACAGGTGCTGTCAAGTAGTCGGCATTATCCAATTCGAAGGCATAACTATCGTAACCGGCATAATATTCTTTTTTATCATTATTCACCAGATAACTATTCAAAATTTTACAATAAGCAGAACCTCTTGAAATCAACGTTGCTTTATGGAAACAGAGTATCATTGAGGGAATTGTTATAAGCAAGGGGATTAGAAAAAGAAATTCATGCTTAATATCATTAATCGAACTGATAATTGGGGAATTGTAAACATAAAACATGAGGGTTAAAAGTACTCCTGTTACAGATCCCGCTGTTGTCAGCAATAATATCTGGCCGTTTTTCATTTGATTTATGTCATTTTTTAGGATGGAATACTCTAATTTGTAAATGTCAAGGAAATCATGTTCTCCAGTATCTTCAATCAAAACATTATCCCCTTATCGAAATTCAGAACAAAAAGTCTACTTAAATTCATCTCTTCATATTAATTTCTGGACAAAAACCCAAAGGCTCCTCGTCCGATCCTAAGGCCCAACTTATATATTTTATCTCTATATGTCCAACACAAAATAAAGATTTCCCGGACGGTCGTAATATCTTCAGGAAATAACTTCAGAACTGACCTCCCGTATCATATTTTGGGGGGGATTGCGATTATGACCAAGACCAAACAATATCAAAAATGAAAGTAATTTTTAGATCATAACGCTCTCTGAGAGTATATCTAAGACTGGAGATAAATAAGGTCAAAAAAGGAATCAGCTGATTTGAAATTAAATTGAGAATTCATAGAGATGTAGGCACAAATTTTTTGAATAATCCGCGTTTTGAACAAAAAAACGTCCCGGCCGGGACTTGAACCCGGGTCGAAAGCTCCGGAGGCTCTCAGGATATCCTCTACCCTACCGGGACTAAAGATTTCATTATAAATTGGTTTTATGGATATTAATCTGTTCTTTATTTTGTCTTCATGACAGGAATGAAGGTGGATTTACTCTTTCCCTGCTCAGAGTTTCTTTTGGTTGTAAAGCGCCCAGATCTTGCAGGCGCCTTCGTGGCTGACCATGCACGGGCCGACCGGCTTTCTTGGGGTGCAGACCTTGCCGAAGAGTTTGCAGTCGGTCGGGTCCGCGATTCCTCTCAGGACCTTGTCGCAGATACAGGCCGAGTTCTTGTCCACGTGTTTGATCTCCACGCCGAATTTTTTAAGTGCGTCGTACTTCTCAAACTCCGGTTTGAGTTTCAGGCCGGAACCGGGAATGACGGGAAAACCTCTCCATTCCACATCGCACGGTTCGAAGACCTGGTTCATAATCGCGATCGCTTTCTGGTTGCCTTCTCTCGTAACCGCTCTCGGGTAGGCGTTTTCAACCTCCGCTCTTCCCTCGCGGATCTGTTTTACAAGCATATAGAGCCCGAGGAGGATGTCGTCCGGCTCGAATCCCGCGACGACCTGGGGAACGGGGAACTGTTCGTAATCCTGGTATCCCGTCACCACACACACATGACCCGGTAGCATGAAACCGTCGAGCGATGCCTCTCCCTGTTCGAGAAGGAATTTCATCGCCGGGGGAACGAACCTGTGGCAGCACATTATACTGAAGTTGTCCGGCGGATTCGTAAGCAGCGTTGCGGCAACCGTCGGTGCGGTCGTCTCGAACCCGACCGATATAAAAACGACCTCCTTGTCCGTCTCCTTCGCGATCTCGACCGCCTTGTGGACACCCTGGACGATCCTGATGTCGCCGCCGCAGGACTCCAGCGCTCCCTTCGTTCCCGGAACACGGATGAGATCCCCGTACGTAGCGATGATGCAGTCCTTCTCCGAGAGCTCGATCGCCGCATCGATCTCCCCCTGCGGAGTAATGCAGACCGGACAGCCCGGACCCATCACGATCTTCAAATTCTTCGGCAAAACACTCCTAAGCCCGGATTTTGCGATCGCCGCCTCATGAGTTCCGCATATATGCATGAAGGTATAGTCACGGTCGACAATCTCCGAGAGCGCCTGTTTTATATCCACCTGATCAGCCATGTATTGAATAAAATTTGTTTTAGAATGTATTTAGATATCCGATCGTAACTTTCTGTAGTAATATAATTCAGTATGTCCAATAATTATCCATGATTGAATACCTGTACGCAGGACTGACAATACTCGCAGGATTTATAGGTGCAATCCTGATCCTGAAGATATTCGGCTTCCTTGAAAAGAAGGCGGCCACTACCGAAAACCAGATGGACGACATCCTGTTTGCTTCAATAAAAAGACCACTGGCGATCTCGTCGATCTTCATATCGATCTATTATGCCCTCCTTCAAATTCCGCTTCCCGCAGATTACTCGTGGCTTGTGGATGCAAAGGCGTTTAATGTAGCTTTTATAATCATCGCCACATGGATCATCTCAAGTTTCTTTCACAATTTCGTATCGAACTACGGAAAAGTCCTGTGTTCGAAGACCGACAGCGAACTCGACGACAAGATCTTCAGCATTCTCGAATCCTCTATAAAATACATAATATGGTTCCTCGGATTCGTCTACATCCTGAATTACCTTGAAATCGAGATAACACCCATTATCGCCAGTGCGGGTGTCGCCAGTATCGCGATAACCTTTGCGGCAAAAGACATCATCTCAAATTTCTTCGGCGGTGCAATGATCCTTGCGGACAAACCATTTGAGGTCGGGGACCGCGTGAAGATAAACGGAGAGCTCGGGGATATAGTAAGCGTCGGGGTAAGAAGCACGAGAGTAAAAACGCTCAACCACCAGCTGCTCACGATCCCGAACTCCGTCTTCAGTACATCAATAGTGACAAACTACGCGATGCCGGACGTGAAACTCAAGGTTAAGATTCCTGTTTCCGTCGCATACGGCAGCGATGTCAAAAGGGTCAAAGAGGTCCTCATGGAGATTGCAGAAGAGGCCGCGAAAGAGGAGGACTATATCCTGGAAAATCCTGCACCCAGCGTATATTTCCTCGAATACGGTCAATCGAGCCTGAACTATATGATGGTCATATGGGCGGGAAGATTCAATATGTCATGGGAAGTCATGGACAAGATAAACTTCCTTATAGACGAAAAGTTCAGGGAAGAAGGAATAGAGATACCGTTCCCCCAGATGGATGTCCACCTGAAAAAAGATTTTAGTTAAGATCGAACTCTTCGTAGGAGTTCTCTTCGGAGACTCCTACCTGTCCTTTTATTTCGGAGTTGATGAGGGTAATAGGCTCGTCTCTCGGGATCGACATGTCGGCGAGCATCTCGAAATCGGCAACGAGATTGGTGTCGATACTCTTTTCGACCATTATAAAGAATCCCTTCAGATCCGTCAGCCGCAGTTTGTTTATCACGAAATGGATAAAACGGCTTACCGAGAGCTGGTTGGAATAAATGAGCATCGTATTTATCGTGTCGAACAGGAACGCAACCTTTTCTCCCTGACGCTCGGTAATCTGTCTTGTGATCAAAATTCCGGCCTTCGTAAGGTCGCCCGGCCTGTCGATGTAATGGATCTGATCGGTATCCTTCTGCTTTTTGCCCTTTGCATACGCAGTTATCATATCGATAAAAAACAGATTGGATGTGTTTATTCCTTCCTTTTCATATTGGGCAATCTGTAATTCGGAAGGTACGTTAGTTGACACTACTACTATGGTATAATCCATCTCCGTCAGTGCAGAAACGATCTCGTGGTTTCTGTTCCTGACGCCCATAGGCCCCGAACGGACAAGGAACGTCCTTAAATCCGGGGACAAGTTGTCAATACTTACCATTTCCGACACACTCTTTACAGAATGTCAAAGGTTAATTACAGATCTATATGCCCGATTAACATATATATCCTTTCTGGAAATTTGCTTCTCTTACGCAAATAAAATTGCATTCTGTGCTTTATGAGGTGCATAAATGAGAAATTATTTAGCATCCCGTGCAACATTATTTCTTTAATGATCGGTGTGTCGACAAGTTGTCTTTCGGATGTTCCCCTCGAGCATGCCCTCGACGTTCTGTACGATCTCACCGATATAGTCGAGATTGTCGATGACGGCCTTCATTTCATGGATAATGCAGACATTGCGGAATGCTTCGACTTCCGTTATTTTATTCATGCGCCTTCGAGAGGCGTGAATATCGCCTCGCAGCTCGAGATAATCAGGAAGGCGAGCGTGGAGGTCATCAGGCAGTGTGCAGGTCTTGCCTCCGGGATTGATGCCGACAGGGTCGTCATTCATCCGGGATATTTCTCGCATGTTCTCCAGAGGGATATCGGGATCTTTCAGCTCGAAAAGTCGCTTATCGAACTTGAGAAGATATCAGGCGAATTTTCCGTCACGTTCCTGGTTGAAAATATGCCGGAATGGAATTATTTCCTCCTGAAGCGGCCGGAAGAACTTCCGCTCATAAGGGATTTCGGTTTCGTCCTCGACGTCGGGCATGCCAATACGAATTCGTGCCTCGACGAGTTCCTGGAGGTCCCGATCTCCCATTTCCATCTTCACGACAATTTCGGGAAGGAGGATTCACATCTTGCTCCGGGAAAAGGAAACATCGACTTCGGCCCGGTCTTCGATGCGATCGAGAAGAACGATGCACCCGGGATAGTCGAGGTGAACACCCTTGAGAGTGCAAAAAGCGGGCTCGAATATATCAGAAAGATGCGTCCCGGACTTTTTTGAGAACAAAAATCCGGTTCTGATTTAAATGTTTTCAAATTCCGGCGATTCAAATCAGTTACAATTTTATATGTTTTCAATCCATTTTATTAGAGCAATTATTTGCCTCAGTGGCTCAGCCGGCAGAGCGCGTCCTTGGTAAGGACGAGGTCGCGAGTTCAAATCTCGCCTGAGGCTTTCTGTCCTTTTAGGCTCAAAGCCTAAGATATTTTTTATTAGGATTTATTTTTCAAAAAAAAAATTAAGATTTTGGACTATAGAGGATAATAATCTTTTATTCGTTCTCATCGTCAGGGCGTGTGGGCCATTCAAAACTGTCGATATTTTCCTCTGTCAGTGTGGCCAGGAAATCTCTGAGGGCCTGCCGATAGTTTAGCCATGCTGTACGTTCCTCTTCTGAGATAGGATAATCAGACAGGGTGTATTTGTCAGTCTCTTTGAGCTTTCTGTTGCGGTTTGCTCTGACTTTTGAGAGCCTGCCCTCGAATGTATATTCGTAGGCGACTTCGTAGGTCTTGACTGACTCATCCGCTTCGAGAAATTGTTGATAATCGCAGTTTGCTTCGGCGGTTGGAATGCATTCTCCAGCAGATGACACGATGCTCAAGATATTCCTGTCTGTGTCGGTTTTGATGCTATAGGCTTTTCTTGTCATTATGGATGCAACTCCGAGTCGAAAACCATTTTGGCCGTGGGGTCACCATTTGCAGCTAGAACTGTGCCATCTCCGGCAACCAGCCCTCCTGCTGCCTGGCACCCGAGATAAAAATGCGATCTGGTCGTTGTTGTTCCATCTAGCCACATCGCTGTAACGGCATTCAGAGCTATTGATGCATTCTGAAGACCAAAGTCCCCTGAATATTTCATAGTTGGAACAGACCGCATTGGTACTGGCGGCTTCATCGTGATTATCCCAGATGTATCTGAGATACATTTTCCAGAGCCGAATAGCGTATTACTCAAACCGAAATCCGGCACCCAACAATACCTCTGACAGAGCATTTCTTCGAGACCTAACGGGCGGGGCCTGAAGCTATTTGCTGTAGATCCTTGATTTGTGGTCACAAGAGTTGTATCGATTGTTGCAGAACTACCTGAGACACCCCCCCAATGAAGTCCTATGAAAAGAGAATCATTCAGCCCTATTGTTTTCCCAGCTATATCAGGAACGGATAGATTGAATTCAAAGAATTCCCACTCTGTCGAAAGTGCATATTGTGGCATAGCAAAATTTACTGATGAAGATCCTCCAGAACCAAAGAGTTGCCATAAATTAAGCGTGGGGAATAAGGGTCTATCCGATCTGGCCCAAAAAGATAAAGTGACGTCTTCTCCGGCATATGTACGAACGCCTTCAATATATTGTCCAAGCTCACAAGTGGTTTCTGCCGGAACTATCATCCTATGGTAATTCTCTGGATTACCTGGAATGTCTGTTTGTCCAACCTCAAAGGATTGTTTTGACTGTTGAATACTATTTCCAGAACCATATGCACACCAACGATCGCATAAATAGATAAAAGAATTCATGGGATTGACAAGAGAATCACCTCGTTGCCAAATCCTAAAATCACCGTTTATTATAGGATCTGAGTTGATCGCCATCCTGAACGCTGAATCGACCTTCACGAAGTTGTTGTTCATATCGTCGGCCCAACCTTCATCGCCGGCCGAGTGCTGGATCAATTTTAGATAATCTGTTTCTGTTGACATCCTTCACTCCTCAAAGTAGATCTCCAAAATTCAAGCCATAGGCTGTCTGGCCATATTGCCTGATGGTTTTAATTGACCTGCCGGTCATATCACGCCCACCGTACTCTTTCTTCAGGGGTTTGAGACTGTTAAGTTTCTTCTGGGTTTCCTTCGCTTTGATCGAACTTTCCCTAACAGCAGAGGGTAGACCATACAGTGTAAACCACAAGGATTCACTCATTGACAATGTGATCCTGATAGTGTCTTTGATATTAGGCATATTTGAAAAATGAACTGAAATTAATATAAAGCAAAGTCGGATTTAATTATATTATTCCTGAAAATCAAATTCCGACTTTCATATATATCAGATCAGGAAAAAACACCAAAAAGCCGGAGGAATAAATGAAAATCCCCGGACATAAAAAAGATTCAGTAAAAAAAGGTGTTTTATGACTTATATCGTTGAAATTCATCCTGATGGCAAAACACAGGCAATACAACAGAGAAAAAAGATCGTTTGGCTTGAAAATCCAATGAAATTCAGATACCTCCGGGAAGGAGAATTAAACAACGGCAGATATGAACAGGCAGGAGTAAAGTCCCACCTGTGCGAATTTGGAAAACTTGTTGGATACGAGATAATTGCCGATAGAAATCCGGAAATAACTTACTTGGATGAGGAAGACGGCAGAACCTATCATCACAAACTTGATTACCTGGAAAAATTCGACAGGCGGTTCTGGTGGCTGAAAAAGCATGACCGTGATATAAAGCCCGAAGGCTGCTATAAATATCTCGCTCCAATGGAGGCAGTCGTTCCGGGTTCGATATCGCTCTTCAAAACAAGCGAGTGCTATATGGAATCAAAATATCTTTCCGAAGACCTTGCCAGATTGGAAAAAGACGGAGATCCGAGATTTGTTTCTGGCAAGTGGGTATGCAAAGAAAAATCTGAATAAAATAAGCATGAATTAATGAAAAACTCCGGAAAAGGAGGTATTAGGTTCAATAAATGATGATTTATCCTACTCTTTTTTTGTAATTCCTATCCGATAACATTCCTTCAAAAAAAAGCCCGATCCAAGGAGCAATCCCTCAAAAACCATCATAAATCCAACACCAAAAAAACAAGCCCAAATCACCCTTATTTTTCCCTGAAAACCCGGAATTCCACCCCCATATCGGCGTTTTAAAGCACCCATTTTTTCAGACGATGATTATATCGACCGAAGGTGAGATAATGGCGTACAGGGCTTCTGTGTGGACCGTTTTTTCCGGGTTTCAGCCATGATTTTGCGTCTATTTAAGTTTTACTCAATCAGGAGCGATCGAAACGCCAACCGGGCATTCGGCACATTCCTTTTCTACAATGGAGTCGAAAACAGAAACGAACAAATGAAGATCGACCTGTCCCAATCTCCCGAAGTAATCTTCAGGCCCCCCGAGTATGCCAGGCTGAAAAAAGCAGGCTTGTCAGGAGCGGACATGCACTATCATACCAACCACTCCGACTCGCACACGAGGGTGAGGGACGCACTCAAACTCGCGAAGTTCAAGGGGATCGGACTCTCGATCACCGACCACAACCAGATCAGCGGATACTTCGAGGCGAAACGAATCGACGATTCGGTCCTGTGCATCCCCGGAACCGAGGTCAGCGCCTGGGACGGACCGCACATTCTCCTGTACTTCTTCTCGGGAGGAGACATGGAAGAATGCTACAAGAAAAGGATCGAAGATAAAAAAAGTTCGAGCCCGTATCTGGCGACAAAACTTTCCACCGAAGACATCGTCGAGATCGCACAGGACTACAACTGTCTCACGATCGCAGCTCATCCCTTCGGGTACCTCCTCTTCAACAAAGGACTCGGGAAATGCATAGAGCGTGAGTACCTGCATCCCAAAATCATAAGCGATTTCTCGGGCCTCGAAGTCATCTGCGGGGGAATGACAAGAAAACTAAACCTGAAGGCGGCCGGACTCGCGTACGAAAATAAACTCTGCATGACCGGGGGGACAGACGGCCACCTTCTCCGCGATCTAGGAAACGTCCTCACCTGTTCGTATGCCGAAGATACCGAAGATTTCCTCGAAGAGATCATCCACAGGAGAAACTACGTAGTCGGACAGGAGAAAAGCCTCATCGAAAAAGGCGTCATGGCAACCGCAATCATGCCCAAATACTTCAGGTACACCGCCCCGTCGCTGAGGATACATTACAGCCAGAACGCTCCCCGGCTGAAACATTTCGGGGAGAAATATCTCTCCCGCAAAAAATAATTTGGATCCTACAAGATCCCCGAGAGCAGTCTTGAAACGGATTCTTTGAACATGACCGCATGCGTCCGTTTATAGTAATCCTCGCATGTAACTTCAGTGCAGTATTCGAGATCGTCCTCGAATACTATCTTCAGTTTTTCCGAAACCTCGTCATCGTAGATAAACGCATTAGTCTCGAAATTCAGCCTGAAACTCCTGATATCCCAGTTGGCGCTCCCCACCGAAGAGACCAGGCCGTCGACGACAATCGTCTTGGCATGGATAAAACCCCTGTCGTACAGGTATACACGGACTCCCGCCTCCACCAGGTCCCAAAGATATGAAAAGCCCGCCCAGTAGACGAATGGGTGATCCGGTTTGCACGGAAACATTATGCGTACATCGATGCCCGATTCGGCCGCGATAGTCAACGCATCCAGAAGACTCTGGTCGGGGATGAAATAGGGAGTCTGGATGTAGATGCTACTGGTTGCATTATTGATAAGCTGAAGGTAGCCCATCTTGATACCCTCCCCGCGTGAATCTGGTCCGCTCGATACGACCTGCATCACTGAACCCTCCTTCGGGATCATCTCAGGGAAATAAAAAGTGTTGAAGAACTCCAGGTCCTGTTCGGCCGCGTGGTTCCAGTCCAGGAAGAAACGGGCCTGGAGGGAATAGACCGCACTCCCGACGATCTTCAGGTGAGTATCCCTCCAGTACCCGAGCGGACCTTTGCCCAGGTACTCGTCGCCCACATTAAAGCCGCCGACAAATCCGGTCTTCCCGTCGATAACCACGATCTTGCGGTGATTCCTGTAATTTATCCTCATATTGATGTGGATATACTTCGACCTGAAGAAAAACGCCGTCTCTCCACCGGCATCCTTCAGTTCCCTGAAGAAATTCCGGGGAAGACGGTGGCAGCCCACCGCATCGCCGAGGACCCTGACCTTAACACCCTGGCGGGCTTTCTCCGTCAGTGCAGAGACGATTCTTTTCGAGAGTTCGTCGTTCCTGATTATATAATACTGGAAGTTGATACTTTCTTCCGCCGAATTTATCGCATCGATCAGGGCTTCGAACTTTTTTTCTCCTTCGGTATATATCTCAACCTCGTTGTCGCCGGTTATCGTCGCATAATTTGTCGCAAGAAGCATCTCCCTCATGCGGTTGTAATCGCCGGCCTTCTCACCGGGCAGAAACTGAATGCTCTTGACCATTGCAAGCTGTCTTGATATTATCTCCCTGATCCTCCGGTCGTCATCCTCCTTGATCTTAAAGATCCTCTCCTTGTAGATCGTCTGCCCGAAGATCAGGTACGCAACGAATCCGAAGACAGGAATGAAGAGCAGGACGGCCACCCACAAAAGCGCGGCGGACGGTTTTTTCCGCTCGAAAAAGATGATCGATATGACCATGATGATGTTGATGATTAGAATCAGCATGTAGAGATCCGAGAGCAGACCGCCGCCAGTCGACCAGAGATAATAAAAAGTTGCAGACATTGCCTTCAGGTGAACATTATCTCGTGCACGGTTGATAAGTTTTCTTTTTCATATTCCTTTCAATTATTCGGGAAAAATATTTGAAAAAAAGCAAAAATTCATTTTTACAAAGCAGTGTTTTATGTATTACTATAGCATATAACTAAATAACAGATTCTTCTGTTGGAAAATAAAAATGAATGATAGAAATTATGGCGGCCAGCGCAGAAGCTTTGGCTCCAGCGAACCAAGAGAAATGCATAAAGCAGTATGCTCAGATTGCGGAAAAGAATGCGAAGTTCCATTTGTACCCACAGAAGGAAGACCGGTATATTGCAGGGACTGCCTGCCGAAGTACAGAAAACCCAGATTCTAATTTAATTTTTTTTTCTAAGCGATTTTTCAGTTAATATTTCATATTCCCTACTCTTGAGTCTATATTCTGGTGTCCTGCCGGAAAGAAGACAGCATGAACCAGGAAAACATAAAGCCATAGATTTTATGCAATCCTGCCAAATTAGAATTATAATATCCATAAATACCAGGAGAAGAGAAGATGAGGATCACGCTTGCACAGCTCGACCCTGTCGTAGGAGATATCGACGGAAACACGGAAAGGATCGATGAGACCCTCCGTCTGTGCAGGAGTGACAAGCCGGATCTCGTCGTCTTCCCGGAATTATTCCTTACCGGCTATCCCCCGAGGGATCTTCTTGAGCGAAAAAGTTTCATCGACAGGTCGTACCGTGCGGTAAAGGATATCATGGAGATCTCCGCCGGCTTCCCGGATACGGCGGTCCTGTTCGGCGCGCCGCGTAGAACGGGAAAAGAAACCGGCAGGGGGCTTTACAACTCGGCGCTTCTTGTCAAAGACGGCGAACTGCTGTTCACGCAGCACAAATCCCTGCTCCCGATGTACGACGTATTCGACGAAGTCCGTTACTTCGATCCCGCTCCGTCGACGGGCGTTGCTGCACTGGGGAACAATACTTTGGGAATCTCGATCTGCGAGGACGCATGGAACGATCCGCTGCTCTTTCCCGGGCGATTCTACACGTTCGACCCGCAGGCGGAACTCGCCGATAAAGGTGCAGACATTTTTATCAATATCTCGGCCTCACCGTTTCACGCGGGAAAGGAATGTGTGAGGTTCGAAATATTCCGGAACCACGCAAAAAAACATTCTGTCCCGTTCGTAATCGTGAACCAGGTCGGCGGAAACGACGAGCTGATCTTCGACGGAAGATCCATGTGCCTCGATGCAAAGGGAGACCCGATCGTCGTTCTTCCCGCATTCGAAGAGGCGATCGTAACGGTCGACACGAATATTCCCGGTGTTCCCGGATCATACCGGCCCCTCGACGAAGTCGTGAGCATTCACCGTGCCCTCGTCCTGGGACTCAGGGACTACGTGAAGAAATGCGGATTTTCGAAAGCCATCGTCAGCCTTTCCGGAGGGATCGATTCGGCCGTCGTCTGCTGCCTTGCTGTCGAGGCACTCGGGCCGGAGAACGTGATCGCCGCTACGATGCCCGGGCCGTACTCATCGGCCGGAAGCGTCAACGACTCTGTCGCACTTGCGGAAAATCTCGGGATAAAAATGCTCGAGATCCCGGTAACCGGAATATACGATACATATACCGATGCACTCGGGAACCTTGTCGACCGGGAGAAAGAGGCCAACGTCACGCTCGAAAACATACAGGCACGGATCAGGGGCAATATAATAATGGCACTCTCTAACGAGTACGGCTGCCTCGTTCTCTCGACCGGAAACAAGAGCGAGATGGCGGTCGGGTACTGCACGCTATACGGGGACATGTCGGGAGGACTTGCGGTGATCTCGGATGTGCCGAAGACTACGGTTTACAAGCTGGCACAGGAGATCAACAGAGTAAGGCCCGTGATACCGGAGGCGATCATCTCAAAGCCGCCATCCGCCGAACTCAGGCCGGGCCAGACCGACCAGGACTTCCTTCCCCCCTACGAGATTCTCGACGGAATACTTGAGGCATATATCGACGAGATGGATTCGCCGGCAGAGATCGTTGCAAAGGGATTCGACAAAGAGACGGTCGAATGGGTTGTCAGGCAGGTGGACAGGAACGAGTACAAACGGCGGCAGGCGGCAACCGGCCTCAAGGTAACCCCGAAGGCGTTCGGATCAGGGCGGAGGATGCCGATCGCCGCGAAATATTACAGCGATTGAAATTTCACCGGTTAAAGATCACTGTTTTGATAATATATGAGTTATAAACGCTCAGATCACTCATGCGATCGTCAGCCCTCCCTTTCTCGTATTTTATTATCGTTGCTTTGATCTTTGCGAGCGTCATTGCAATCGATCTGGTCACATCCGGCACCATCAGCCTGTTTACCCCGCTCCTGGATACTCTCGGAATAATCCTGATAATTCTCGTCGCATACACCGCCGGTGTCGCCGTTCTCATCCACAGGATTGCCGACGATTCGTCCCGGTTTACCGCCGTCAGGATCTTCATGACAGTCCTGCTTGGAATCGGTGCGTTCCTTGCACTGACCGCCTGGATCGACGACCCGAAAGAGATTGTACTGACACTGGGAGTTATCGTAGGTGCCGTCCTCATAGCTTTACGTGATTTTATCCAGAACATAATTGGCAGCCTTATGGTGCTGGTGACCGGAATATTCCGGATCGGCGACAAGATCCAAATCAGGGGAGTATACGGTCTCGTTATGGATATCGGGATCTTCCGTACCACCATGATGCAACTCGACCCGGAATCCGGCGACCACCCGACCGGCGAGATTGTCACCATCCCGAACGGCATTATCTTCAAGGAGAACGTGACCAATACCAGCCGTCATCTCTCAGTCGTAACCGACGAAATCAGGATCACGCTTCCTTTTTCTGCGGACCTGGAGAAAGCCCGGGATCTGCTGATCGGAGCTGTACAAAAACATAACCCGGAGATCGAAAAGTGTGCGGCAGACGAGATCGGCAGACTTTCAGGGGGAAAAAATCTGCATTCCATCGAAGTGGAACCTATTGTAAATCTCCAGCTGAGCGACAACGGGATTATCTTCATCCTTAAATATTTCACGACCTCTAAGGATCGTGCGGCAATCAAAACCGCAATAATCCGGGACGTTTCCGTTATGATGCCGGAAATCAAAGACACCTGGGAGAATTAAGAAAACTTCCTGAAAGACAGATAAAATCGTAATCTTTTCATCGTACCTAACTCATTTATCAACCCACCCTGTGGCACGGAAACTTTTATCATGTAATTAAGCGAGAGCATGTCATATCCAAAACATTAATTAACGACTTACTGGGGGCAAGCCCGGTGAATCATATTCAAAAGACGGAGATGATTTTGATGGGAATGAAAACAGTCATTTTAAGCGACATCCATATCGGAGACAATTCGAGTACATGCTGGTACCAGAAGAAATACCATGAGCCGTACCTGATGCAGGCACTGGACTATATCGAGCAGAATGCCGCATCCATTAACGAGGTCGTCCTGCTCGGGGACGTCTTCGATTTCTGGACCTACCCCTGCGGATCGAAACCGCCGGGTTTCAGCGACATCGTGAATGCAAACCCGGATATCCTGGGGCCCAACGGAAGGTTGAAAGAGATCGCCGATATAGTCCCTGTAACCTATATCAACGGAAATCACGATATGAACGTCAGCGGGGCCGATATCGCCAGTATCGGAAATATCCGGTATAGCGACAATCTCCGTTATGTCAAAAAATCCCCGGCCGGGCAAATACTGTTAACGCACGGAAGCGAGTATACCATATTCAATGCCCAGGACTGGATCAATGACTTAAAACCGCTTCCCATCGGGCATTTCGTAACACGTGCAATATCCGAATACCTTGTGAAAAGCAAACTCACCCCCGGCCAGACCGCGGCGGACCTTGCGGACAACGGTGTCCCGTCGAAACTGGAACTCCTGAAAAATCTCATCAAAGCGCTGGAAGGCACGCAGTCCGTCGCCCAGATACTGCTCGATATGTTCTCATCGCTTCAGGGAGTATCCAAGAACACCCCGGTCAGCCTGTTAAACGGCCGTACTGTAACATTTGCCGAAGCGGAGCAGATCTACGATAACCTCGGAACGCAGTGGAAGAACAAGTACGGCCTTTTAACCACCGTCAAATCGATAAATGCAGATATGACCGGCGATTATATCGCATGGTGGGCACAGAGGGATGCCCTTCAGGACGATAACGACGCCGACATTGCCATCCTCGGCCACACGCACACACCGAAAGGCGGGCTGAAAGAGGCCGCGATCAAATATATCAACTGCGGGTACATGTGTTCGCCGCTCCCGGGGGGAAAACTCCAGCACCCGGTAACGTTCGGCGAGATCGATCTCGACTCGGGAAATCTCTCTCTCCTTTCCGTCGAGAGTCCTGACAGTCTCCCCGTGCCCGGCACATTCCCTGAGGATTCGATCGTATATTCCCCGTACAAGGATTTCTCGTGCTATATCTCCATACTCAACGGAACCTACTTCCCAGTGGACCTTACGGGAAGCAAAGAGTCTCACGGGAGCTATATAGTACCCCCGTCAAAACAAATCATTCCCCTGCATCGTTCCAGGATCTGGCTCCAGGATTCTCCCGGGATTCATGGTGCCGAAGGTTCCGCGACGTACTCCAATACCGGAAACGGGAAGTCGATTAACTTTACTTATGGCTGCCCGACCGGTTTATTCTCAAATTACTGTAGTCCCGCACCGTTCAGGAACAAGAGCGACAGCGGAGCGTGGGAGAACGACAAGGTGGTGAAAAAAGGACATCCGTATTTCGTGGATTTCACGATCAGGGAATGAGACGAACTTCATTGCGCCGGTGGAATGCATATCTCCGGTTGCCATGAAAAAAAGGTGTATATCTATATTTCAAAAAGTGCCGGGTTGTCGGTGATGCGGATCGTGTATTCACCGAGTTTGATGAGCATTGCGGCCGTGAGGTCCGAATTTTCTCCGGTTCCGCCTGCCATGGCGAAAGGACGTGCAACTTCCATGTCCAGCTCAACGGACGGATCGGGGACCTGGTAATATGATATCAACAGACTTGCACCCGTGGGAAAATTCCCACCGGGCGATGTGGCCGTAACAACCAGATCCCCCCAGAAATTGCCGGGAATGGATACCCCGAAGCTGATGATCTGGTCTCCCTGTGAATTTGGCTTCGGTAAAGGCTGCTCATTGTCTATAGGGCAGTTTTTGTCTGTACACTGGCAGTTGATCTTCGTGCCTTCATCAAACTTTTGCCCGGTAATAACGATGATGAAATATTCGGTTTTTAGATTCATATTCCCAAAACCTACAGACCTGCTCATCTGGGTTTGAGTATTAGGAGAATAACTTATGTTTCGATATCCGACGCCGGGATTTGCCTGGACCCACCTGTCATAATCTGCATTGGTCGGAAATGAAGAGGGAATAGTGACAGGGTGGGCATTCGTCTGAACTACGGCGATCAGGCAATAGTGATCATTTTGAACAGGGGGCAGACCGGTCAGGAGAAAGGAAGGATTCGAGATCGCTATACCGTTCGGAGAGATCGAAGTGCCCCCCGAACCGTTGACAAACGACAGGGTCGCTTCCTTACCAGCACTGATTACCGGAGTCCATTCATCTGTCCGCAGGAAGAGGGAAGCCCTGGAATAATACAGGTTGACTTTACCGGCACCTGCAACATTGTTAAGGTTTTTGGACCGGACATAGATGTTGTTGATCCCGCCGTTTATGATCGGTTTTCCGATGTCAGGACCCATATAGTCTGAGTTTGCCGTATCCCATGAAAGTGTTCCATCCTGGCAGGGAATGACATCCGGTGACTGGTAAGGGATGCCGGTCGACGGAGTAACTCCGGTATCACCGAAGTTATCCCGAACATAAATATCATCATACTTTGCCATTTTTTCATCTCCCAGATATTCGGTTTCAATCCGTAGATGATCGGTAATAAATGATAAATTTTTCCGCGAGACGGACGATCTTTCTCCGGGGTGAGACTCTAAGTCAATATCTTTCAGACTCACATTCTCCGTAAAGTTTAAGGGAGGCCGATTGTCCGGAGAATTACATTTAACCCATTTAAAATCCAATTAATTACCTGTTTTGTCAGGCATAAAAAGAAATACGGTCCTGAATCTTTTCGTCATGACTTCGGGACTTTTCATAATGACTCTCGGCATCGCCGTTTCCGCAAAGGCAGGGCTCGGGACGACTCCCATATCATGTCTGCCGTATGTCCTGAGTCTCGCGTTCCCCCTTACATTCGGGATGTTTACGTTTATAATCAACTGCTTCTTCGTTCTCTTTCAGTACATGATCCTCAAAGACAGGTTCGAATCATATCAGCTTCTCCAGGTTCCACTGATATTCGTCTTCGGCGTGTTTACCGACTACTCTATGTTCCTGATGTCGGGACTCGAGATTACCGGGTATTACTGGCAGTGGGCGTTCTGTCTCTTAAGCTGCGTGATAGTCGCCTTTGGCGTCGCCCTGCTCTTCAAGGGAAATTTATTGATGATGGCTGGAGATGCCTTCGTCCGGGCGGTTTCACAGGGGACGAAGTTCGAATTTGGATCTGTAAAGATCGGGTTCGATACATCCATGGTTGTTATTGCGACCATTGTATCGGTTATTGTGTTCTCGGCCTTCAACGGGGTTCGCGAAGGCACGATTGTTGCTGCCGTTCTGGTCGGATTGATCGTAAAGTTCTTTGTGCCGAGACTGTCGTTTATGGACAGGCTGTTTTGTGAAAATATGCCGAAGGACGATCTTCCGGCAAACCGGAACTGAGACTCTTTTTTTGGGATAAAATATCTTACAGATCGATCATAAAATTTCATCCTGAAATTCCCGGAAATATTTTTTATCTCCAAAAAATACTAAATACTTCAAAAATAATCACTCTCCAAACGGAACCGGAGACTGATCATGAAACACAGAGTTGTACTTGTAAACAGAAAGAGCAACCGGGCATCAACAAGAAAAAAGCATATGTGGAGGGATTTTGAAAAGAGAGACATCAACCCTTCGATACTCAGGTATGAACATCCTTCCGTTCGTGCAAAAAGGAAAGGCAAAGAGGGCAAAAGACTGATAATTAAGATCAAAGGGAAGATCTGAGTTTTCTGCTGATTTTAAAATATTATTTTAGTCATCGTAATTGATCAGCATCATGCTGTTGAAGACCGCAGAGAAGATGATCTGCATCCCGGATAAAAACAGTGTTAATGCAATTACTGCATTCGTGACCTGGAACAGGCTTCCGAATCCCGATTCAATCCAGTTGAGGATTATGTATATTCCCATGATAACCCCGGCCACAATGATGATTATCCCTGCAAATAATTCACGCTCAAGGTTTTGATAATTCGCAATTTTTGTTATTATTCCCACTCGTTCACTATAGCCTGCGATAACCGAATAGGTCTTGATATTGATGCCCATCAGGATTGCCTGGAGACCGCCTATGAAAAGAATCGCTGCAAGAACGAAAGAGTGAAGGTTTGCATTTTCGACATCTCCCTCCAAGAAATACAGGATCATAAGCGTAGCGCCCATCACGAAGAAGAAGAAACCCGGAATCGCAAGGAACGGAAGCGGCTGGTAGAGCAGCATGAACCGTACATGCCTCCATCCGTCCGCAAAACTGTGAAGATTGGAAGGGGCTCTCCTCGGGTAATAATCTATGGGAACCTCGGAGATCTTCAGTTTCTTTCTTGCAGCTTCGATTATCATCTCGGATGCAAACTCCATGCCCGGTGTCTTAAGATTGAGGCTGTCGAGGGCTTCTTTTTTAATCGCCCTCATCCCGCAGTGAGCATCGGATATATTAGTCTTAAATACCTTGTTCAGCATCCATGTAAGGAAAGGATTTCCGATATACTGGTGAAGCGCCGGCATCGCCCCTTTCATGATATTTCCCCTGAGGCGGCTACCCATGACGAAATCGGAGCCTGATTCGATCTCTTTTATGAACGCAGGAATCTTTTTGATATCATACGTCCCGTCAGCATCAAGTATGACGACGATCTCCCCGGACGCCTCTTTGAAGGCAAAAAGATAGGCATTTCCGTATCCCTTCTTTTCAGGCCTGATGACTTTTGCCCCGAGATTTTCGGCGATCTCGTCCGTCCTGTCGGTAGAGGACGAAGAGACGATGATCTCGGCGGAGATGTTATTTTCGTAGAGGACGGTTTTGATCTCTTCGATGCAGTCGGCTATGGTGAGCTCTTCGTTGAGGGCCGGGAGTATGACTGAGATGTATGGACGATTGTTAATTGATTTTGGGGCCGTGTTTTCGTTCATGTCTTTTCGTTTTTTTTATGGGGAGTAGAGAAAAAAATTCAGGAACTGCATAGGCGTTTCTTTAAGAATCTGACTCATTTTCCCACAGTAATATAATATCTAATTCACGTATATATTTAAACAGATTTTGTTTAATCTTTCTGATTTCAATTTCTTCTCAATTTTTAAGAAACAGAAGATTATATTATAAATAGAAAACCACGTTCAATATAAAGGTGATTTATGACAGATCTTGATTATACTTCAGATTTTCTAGACGACGCAATAAAGATCATCAACCTGATTGACAAGTCACAGATCCAGAATATGATTGACGTTTTACAGACCGTAAGAGAGAACGAAGGACGGCTTTTCATTCTCGGAGTCGGAGGCGGTGCCGGCCATGCGTCACATGCAGTGAATGATTTCAGGAAGATTGCCGGAATAGAATCCTATGCTCCTACCGATAATGTATCCGAGCTTACTGCAAGAGTCAACGACGACGGGTGGGAAACCGTTTTTGTCAATTGGCTGAAAGGAAGCCGCCTCAACTCAAAGGATTGCATCTTTGTATTCTCTGTCGGGGGAGGGAACGAAGAGAAAAACGTCAGCGTGAATCTGGTCAATGCTCTTCGTTTCGCGAAAGAACAGAATGCAAAGGTAATTGGCGTTGTCGGGCGCGATGGGGGATATACAGCAAAAGTTTCGGATGCCTGCGTCATCATCCCGACTGTCAACGAAAAGACCGTTACTCCGCAGACTGAAGCGTTCCAGGCCGTCGTCTGGCATCTTATCGTTTCAAGCCCGGATCTGCAGAAATTCGAAATGAAATGGGAAAGCACAAAATAATTTTCATATGAAAAAAGCGGTTTTTCTTGACAGGGACGGAGTTATTAACAGGCTTGTTTTAAATCATGAAACAGGAGAGTACGAACCGCCGCATTCACCCGGAGAACTGGTTTTGTTCCCAGGTGTCATTCCGTCCCTTCATTCATTATCCAGTGCAGGCTTTGAACTGTTTTTAATATCCAACCAACCCGATTATGCAAAAGGAAAGACGACTCTTGAGAACCTGAAAGCGGTTCACGAGAAATTGGACGTGATCTTTATAAAATCAAGAATTCATTTTAAGGATTATTTTTATTGTTATCATCACCCTGACGGAATTGTTCCTGAATATTCATGTGTATGTGAATGTAGAAAGCCCAAACCTTATTTTCTGCTGAAGGCGGCAAAAGATTATGATATCGATCTCTCAGAATCGTGGATAGTCGGGGATCGCGATTCTGATATCGAGTGCGGGGAGGCAGCAGGAACACGGACAATTCAAATTGAAGAAAAGCATTCTGCAAGGTACAGGGGTTCTGTCAGGCCGGATTTTTATGCAGGGGATCTTACTGAAGCCGTAAATATAATACTTAAATCTAAAATTTCAGATGCTGATTGTGAATAATTTCAAATCAAACATTTACTTCTTTACTTACAATTAGGTTATTATTTTAATGTTAAGTAACAAATAAAAATTATATAAAAAAGAACGGGAGAAACAGATGAGCGGATTACCACAGTTTAAAATCAAACTCTATGCCGATGGTGCGGACCTGAACGGAATGAGAGAGGAGTATAAAAAGGGAATCGCGAGTGGTTTTACGACAAATCCTACTTTAATGAAAAAAGCAGGGGTCAAGAGCTACAAAGAATTTGCAAAAACCGTTCTCAAAGAGATCCCGGACCTTCCTATTTCTTTCGAGGTATTCTCAGACGATCTTGAAGACATGGAAAAGGAAGCAAGGGAAATTGACAGCTGGGGAGATAATGTCTATATCAAAATCCCTGTTACAAACACAAAAGGTGTAAGTACTGCACCGATCGTCAAAAAACTGTCAGGTGACGGATTAAAGCTTAACGTCACTGCAATACTTACACTTGAGCAGGTAAAGAAAGTTGCAGATGCTCTTTCTCCTGATACTCCAAGTATTGTATCGGTCTTCGCAGGGAGAATTGCGGATACAGGTAGAGATCCGATGCCGATAATGAAAGAGGCCGTCGAGATTCTCAAATCAAAACCTAAGACGGAACTCCTCTGGGCAAGTACAAGAGAAATCCTGAATCTCATCCAGGCAGAGTCCTGCGGATGCCATATCATTACGATTACAAATGACATCCTGAAGAAAGTTCCACAGGTAGGAAAGGATCTCAGCCAGCTCTCGCTTGAGACCGTTCAGATGTTTTATGACGACGCACAGAGTGCGGGGTATAAAATATAGATAATAAAAGATATCCAGATTTTTATTTAAGAGAAATTACATATTAGCATTTATTTGGAGAGTTAAACATGAAAGTTGGTATTTTGGGAGGTGGATTGACAGGACTGTCATTAAGCCATTTCCTACAATGTGATTCAGAAATCCTTGAGAAAGAAAATGTTTGTGGAGGATTGTGCAGAACTTTCAATAAAAATGGTTTCTACTATGATTATGGAGGACATATTATTTTTTCAAAAGATCAAGATGTTCTTAATTTCATGGTCTCTATTTTAGGAAATAATATTGATAAGCATTATCGAAATAATAAAGTATTATTTAAAAAATTATTTATTAAATATCCTTTTGAAAATGGATTACATGAAATTCCTAAAGAAGATAACTATGAATGTCTTTATTATTATCTTAATAATGACTATCCTAAACCAAATAATTTTAAAGAATGGGTTTATTATACCTTCGGAAAAGGGATTGCAGAGAAATATTTAATTCCCTATAATGAAAAGATATGGAATACAAATCTGGAAGAAATGGGTCTAGATTGGGTTGAAAGAGTTCCAAAGCCTCCGATGGAGGACATCCTAAGATCTGCTATAGGGATAGAAACCGAGGGATATACGCATCAATTATATTTCTACTATCCAGTAAACAGAGGTATACAAGGTTTAATCGAAGCCATTGATAGTAGTAATATAAATTCTAATGTAATCAAAAACTTTGAAGTTAAAAAGATCTGTAAAAAGGAAAATAAATGGATTGTGAGCAATGGTATTGAACACAAAATATATGATAGAATTATCTCAACCATACCAATTTTTGATTTATTGCAAGCTCTTGAGGATGTACCTTCTCAAGTCCAAGATGCTGCAAAAAAACTTCAGTATAATTCATTGATTATCGTAATGATAGGTTTAAACGTAGATAATCTTTCAGACAAAACAGCAGTATATATTCCAGATAAAAAACATTTATTCCATCGTGTTTGCTTTAATAAGTATTTTAGTGAAAATATGGTTCCTAATGGTAAATCATCAATCATGGTAGAAATTACTGCAAATATTGGTGATAATATTTGGAATCTGAGCGATGAAGATCTTATAAAAAATGTTATTTCCAGTCTTTCAGAAGAAGGTTTTCTGAAAAAAGAAGATGTTTGCGAAACTGATTTAAGAAGAACGAAATATGCTTATGTAATACCAGATCTTGAATACTCCAAAAACATAGATTTTATTAAATCTTATCTAAAAACTCAAGAGATCGAATTATGTGGTCGTTTTTCAGAGTATAAATATCTTAATATGGATGCATGTATACGTAGTGCGATGGACTTAGCTAAGAAAATTAACAACAATATATTAGGAGAATCTGTATGAAAGCGTTTGTAACAGGCGGTGCCGGCTTTATTGGAAGCCATCTGGTTGATTATTTAATGAAATTAGGCAGTGTGACAGTATATGACAATTTTTCTTCAGGGAGGAAGGAATTCATACAACATCATACAGGAAAATCCAATTTTTCATTAATTGAAGGAGATCTATTAGATCTTGAAAAAGTTAAAGTGGCTATGTCAGGTCACGATATTGTTTTTCATCTTGCTGCAAATCCTGATGCACGACTGGGAAATATGGATACTTCGTTAGACCTGAACCAAGAAACTATAGTAACATATAATGTTCTTGAATCGATGAGAACAAATAACATAAAAAAAATTGTTTTTTCTTCAAGCGGGACGATATATGGGGAAGTGCCTGTCGAACCGATAAAAGAAGATTATGGCCCGACACTTCCGATCTCTCTATATGGAGCAGGAAAATTGGCTTCAGAAGGATTAATTAGTGCATTTTGTAATACATTTGATATGCAGGCATGGATATTCCGGTTTGCCAATATTATAGGGGATCGCGGAACACATGGTGTCATTTATGATTTTATAAATAAATTAAAGAAAAATTCATCAGAATTAGAGATTTTAGGCGATGGTTTACAAGAAAAACCATATCTTGAAGTAAACGACTGTATTGAAGGTATACTTTTTGGACTGAATAATTCAGATGAAAGAGTAAATGTCTATAACCTTGGTTGTGATTCTTCAACAAATGTGAATAAAATCGCAGAAATGGTAGTAACAGAAATGGGATTGCCAAATGTAAAAATGAATTATACCGGGACAGACAGAGGGTGGCCGGGAGATGTACCTCAGTATAGATGCGACTGTGAAAAAATAAACAAATTAGGCTGGAAAGCAAAATCTTCTTCAGATGAAGCAGTCCTGTACTCTGTAAAAAAATTAGTAAAAGAATTAGAGGCTTAATTAATGCAGGTTGCGATTCTTGCAGGGGGTCTGGCAACCCGATTGAGGCCAAAAACGGATAAAATCCCAAAATCAATGATTTTAATAAATGGAAAACCATTTCTTGAATATCAAATTACTTTTTTGAAAGAAGGTGGATTTTCTGATTTTGTAATATGTTCCGGATATCTTTCAGAACAGATTGAAGATTATTTTGGCGACGGAAAGAAATTTGGAGTAAATATTCAGTATAGCAATGATGGAGATAAACTACTTGGAACCGGAGGAGCCCTTAAAAATGCAGAAAAACTACTAAACGACGAATTTTTTGTTATTTATGGCGACTCATACGTTTCCCTGGATTTTAAAAATGCAAATTCTCATTTTAAAAAATCAGGAAAACTGGTTCTCATGACTGTATATAAAAATGATAACTTATATGATATAAGCAATATTGCTGTTGAAAATGGCATCGTTATAAAATATGATAAAAAAAATAATTCAAAAGATTTGGTTTACATCGATTATGGAGTTCTTATTTTCAATAAAAAAGTGTTGGAGAAGATTCCAGCAAACCAGTCTTATCCTCTTGAGAATTTAATCATTAACCTTATTGAAGATCAGGAAGTTTGTGCATATGAAACAAAAGAGAGGTTTTACGAGATCGGATCACACACAGGATTAGATGAATTTAAAAACTTTATTTCTCAAATAAATAATGAATAATGGTGATAACCAGATGATCATTTCACGGGCACCTGTCAGAATTTCTCTTGGTGGAGGAGGAACAGATTTAGAGTCATATTACTCAAAATATGGCGGTTTTTTAATTTCCGGGGCTATAGACAAATATATTTATATTTCAGCTAACAAGCGCTTTCATAATACAATAAGATTAAGCTATTCTCAAACCGAGATCGTAAATAGTGTCGAGGATATTAACCACAATATTTTCCGTGAAGCCTTAAATTTCATTCCTCCAAAAAATGGAGACGGGATTGAACTTGTATCTATTGCAGATGTGCCTGCGAATTGTGGTCTTGGGTCGTCCAGTTGTTTCACAGTATCTCTTCTCAATGCTCTTCATGCCTACAATCGTGAATATATTTCACAGCAGCAACTGGCAGAAGAGGCATGTACAATTGAGATCGAAAGACTTGGAGAACCTATCGGAAAACAGGACCAGTATATTAGTGCATTTGGTGGGATCACAACTTTGACGTTTGAAAAAGATGGGAAAGTCATTGTTGAACCTGTCAAAATGAGCGATGATGCAATTGACGAGCTCGAGCGGAATATCCTGTTGTATTACACCGGAATCGAAAGAAGTGCATCGGATATACTCTCCGAACAAAATGAAAAGAGTAAAAGAGATGAATCGGCAGTCATAGAATCTCTTCACCAGATAAAAAAAATTGGATACGATACAAAAAAGGCTTTTGAAACAGGAGATCTGGAAAAATTCGGAGAACTCTTGGATGTACACTGGAATAACAAGAAACAACTTTCAAAGAACATTTCAAATCCTTTTATCGATTCCTGCTACGAAACTGCTATGAAGAACGGGGCAATCGGTGGAAAGATAATGGGTGCAGGAGGAGGCGGATTCTTCATGTTTTATGCCCCTGAAAATCATGATAATTTAACAAAGGCAATGAAAGAAAAAGGTCTTAGACCAATGAGATTCAGGTTTGATTTTGAGGGAGCAAAGATACTAGTCAATATAAAATAGTAATCTTTAAAGAGATACTAACAATTCTTACATTTACACAATATAACGATATTTTGAAATTTCAATTATAATTTTCATATTGAATTATATCTAGATAGATATAATATTATACCATATTAAACCACGAATCTCAATATTAATATCTAGTTAAAACATATTTGTTATAAATGGAATTATCAAACAAGGTTGGTTTCGTTAAAATATTGGAGCATAACTATTCAGGTATTTTATTAAAAACAAAAGAATGCTTAGAATTAATTGATTGGAAAGATGCCATTCATGGTAAAAGCTGTTTTATAAAGATAAATGCAATGTCTTCTGAAGTATTACCTGGTCGTTGTAGTAGTCCTTGGGTAGTTGAGGCTGTTTTATCAATTATTAGAGAAAATTTTCCAGAAATAGAAATATATATTGGGGACACTGATTTAGCAGGTTCAAAACAATTACAAAAAGCTAAATCTATTTGGGGTTTTGATGAAATTGCAAAAAAATATAATGCCACTTTTGTAAATCTTGCTGAAGAACCAGTAAAAAAAATTAATTTTGCGGATGGTTTGGTTATTAAAGAGATTGAATTACCAATTATCTTATTAGAGATTGATACGATTGTAAATATTCCTGTTTTAAAAACGCACTGTTTAACCACTATAACATGTTCTTTGAAGTGTTTATGGGGATTATTACCACGTGCTCGACATCAATTACATCCTGTAGTCAATGAAGCCATAGCTGATATTAATCAATTTTTTTCAAAAACCACATTAAATATTCTTGACGGCACAATTGCTATTGAGGGAAACGGCCCTAAAACAGGGACTCCAAAAATATGTGATGTAATTTTTGCGAGTAAAGATAGAGTAGCACTTGATAGAGTAGCAGCAGAATATATGGAGTTTAATTATAAAGAAATTCCTCATATTCTAATATCAGAAAAAAAGGGTATTGGGTCAACAAATTGCACAATATTGGGTGATGAATTTGTTACTAATAAATTTATCAAACCTACAATGTCTGAAGATTTTGTAATGAATGTTGAAATCTCTCTCCGTAAAATACCTATTCTTAGAGAAATTGTTTTTAAAACTCCTTTATTTAAATTATTTGCATGGGGTGGAACAAACTATAATTATTATATCTGGTATTTAAAACATGGAAAAAAATATGCATATGATATTGTCTATAATTCTGTATATAAAGAAGAGTTTTTAAAACTTCGAGGAAGGTTTTAATGAAAGATAATATCTATTTAGATCAGAAAAAATGTATTTTATGTGGTAATCCAATAAATAATTGTATTGAATTATTGTCATTAAATGAAGATCAAACACTTTTAAAATGCCCAGTTTGTGGCTTAATATTTAATAATAAAATGCGAATAGATTTCGATGTAATTTACGGAAAAAATTATTATGAAGTAGATAACGTTAAAGATCAGTGCGGGGGTTATTTTAACTATTCGAGCATTGAAATAGGTTTGAACAAAGACTACTATTTTGCATATAAATATATTCTAAATAAATCAAGAGATAAAAAGAATTTCAAATTACTTGATATTGGTTGTGGTTATGGATTTTTTTTAAAACAATTTTTAGCAGACAATAACATTATTCTCGAAGGGATAGAAACAAGTTCATATGCCGCTTCAGTTGCTGAAAAATCTATTCCTAAAATATATGATAAACCTTTAGGAGAAATAAATTTGGAAAAAAAATCATATGATGCAGTTTTAATGTTTGAAGTTATTGAACATTTAATTAATCCTTTTGAATATTTACAAAAAATAAATGAATTATTGATCGACGGAGGATATTTAATAATTTCAACACCCAATATTTCAAATATAACCTTCAAATTATTAAAAAAGAAATGGCCAGCAATTCATCCGGAAACTCATAATATATATTATACACCAAAAACGTTAGTAAAAATCTGTGAAGAAAATGGTTTCGAACTTGTTAGTCTTCAACAAAAAAATACTTTAAGAAAAAGTGTTAACCATATATCCAGAAAAATTTCAATGAAAATCCCTCAAACTTCAATAATTTTTAAACCTTTAAAAGTAATTGATGATATGATAATTCCTTTTCCAAGTGGAGGAAGTATTAACGCAATCTTTAGAAAAAAGGAGATTATATGAACGATTTATCCGTTGTAATGATAACGCTAAATGAGGAAAAAGCAATTAAAAAAGTAGTATCTGATATCAAAAGGGCTGTTCCAGAAGCAGAAATTATTATTGTTGATAGTAGTTCTGATAAAACTCCAGAAATTGCTCAAGCAATGGGATGTAAAGTAATTAGACAATATCCACCTCAGGGCTATGGAAATGCTATGATTTTAGCTCTAACTTCAGCCACAAAGGACATAATAATTACTTTAGATTGCGATGATACATATCCTGCAGAAAAAATTCCAGAACTCGTTGAATGGATTAAAAATGGATACGATGTTGTAAATGCCACGCGCTTAAATAAAAAACCCAAAAACATGCCTATTGGAAACTACATGGCAAATTGGTTTTTTGCAAAGTTAACTAGATTAGTTCATGGATTTAATACTACTGATGTACATAGTGGTATGCGAGCTTATAAAAAAGAAGTGATTCAGTCTTTAGATTGGAATCCAAATGGAGCTGCATTCCCAGTTGAATTACTAATAAAACCTGTTATTTCAGGATATAAGTTGAAGGAAATTCCAATAGATTATAAAGAAAGAATTGGAACACCTACATTAGATAAATTTGCTGCAGTAAAGTGGACGACAAAAAGAATCCTAGATTTAAAGTTCTCTTCAAAATAAGAATTATCTAATTATGAAAAAAGCACCGATTTTAGGAATTATAATTAGTATTATTTTTATAATTTTAGCCTTTAGAAATTTTAATTCTGAAGATTTTATTAGTGCAATCTCTAATGTTAATATATTTTTTATTTTTTTAGCAATAGGATTTTTTCTATTTGGTTATATAATTAGGGGAATCAGATGGCAAATAATGCTTAGGACAGTAAAGGAAATCCCATACTTGACTTGTTTTGAAATATCTCTCATTGGATATATGGCAAGTTCATTATTGCCAATGCGTTTAGGAGAAATCATTCGTGCATATGTTTTAGGTATAAAAGAAAATATTAGTAAATTGGCATCTCTATCTTCAATAATACTTGAACGTATATTTGATGGGATGATTCTAGTCCTTTTTTTTGGAATATTATTGATTATCTATCCTTTTCCAGAATGGGTAAATAAATTAGGTCTATTTATAGCATTTCTATTTTTAAGTGGTTTAATTTTTATATTTACATTAACATACTACAGGAAAAAATCTTTAGAGATTTTATATCGTTTTTTTCACTTATTCTCGGATTCATTATACAAAAAAATTGTACCATACTTTGAAAAGTTTGTTTTAGGAACTGGGATGCTTAAAAATAAAACTCAAACATCATTAGTTCTTTTTATTTCAATACTTATCTGGATAAATGAAGCTTTGGTCTATTATATACTAATGCTAGCCTTTGATATAACTTCACCACTACTTTTTTTGATTGCAATTTTTACAATGATAGTGATAAACTTTAGCATAATGATTCCTTCAGCCCCTGGGAGTATTGGAACATACCAATATTTCTGTGTTTTAGCATTAACATTATTTAATATCAACTCAAATACTGCATTAGCTTATGCAATTGTTGCCAATACAATGATGATAGTATGTACGGTAATTTTTGGTATTATTTGCATGTGGCATATGGGGTTTTCAATATCTGGTCTAAAGGAAGAAACAAGAAAATTTTGATAGATCTAAATATAAAAACCTAAAATATAAGGAATAATTGCTCTGTAAATTCGTCTCATTTTTTAAACGAGTCATGTTCTAAATTTGACAGCTTATATATTTCGGCCTGTCAAATCACTAAATCATCCAATTTAATGCAAAATCATCCTGTTAATAGCCTCATAATTCGAATAAATGTGTATATTGACTCCCTATTTTACAAATCAATTGTAACTGTCAAATTTAGTAAAATTATTTTTATGAATTTTGTCGATTTATGTTTAAGTTCTCCAATTTTATAAGTTTTTAATATTTTTATATAATTTAAAAGCTAAGAGCATTTTATCCTTCTTTTTAGGCAGAGTTAGGGTAAAAAGACTCATGAATTATTATAAATAGTTATTAAAAGATATTTGATAAAGAGATTTATTATGGAAAATAAATTATCTGAGACCAATGATATTCTAGAGATTCCTTATGATATTTTTGCAATAACCTCTTTTTTCAGTACAGGATTGTATATTTTTTTTTATAGTATCCTAATTGAAAAAACCTCATTTCCTCTGACTTCATTCTCTGAAAGAATCATTGGTATTGCAGTCCTTGAAGGAGTGGATGCCGCTGCTAGAACTCATTTTTATTTATATTCAATAATTATCACAGGAATATTTACAGTAATCTTATTAATAAGTCTAGAACTAGGAATGAATCGTTTTTTTCCAAAAAATAAATACAAAACGGAGAGAGATAATCTTGCATTAATATCAATTCTTGGAACATCAAATATTATATTTTATATTTTTACAAAAAATTCAGTTTTCTTGTTTAACATATATTTGATTTTTAGTATCTTTTGCTGTTTTGTTACTTATATATTGATTAAAAAATATTTTGATCTGAAAGATCGTTCAATATTTGAAACATTTAAAGATTCTACTTTTATTATCTCACTGTTTCTTCTTCCTGTGCCTGTACTCTTTTTTATTCAAGTGATAAAAGGGAATGAATTTGTTTTTACATTAATTGATCTGTTGCTGTATTATTTAATTTTTTTCATATTATTAATATTGTATTATTTTGTAGTTCCTTTGAAATATCCAAATGTTTTAGAGTCGAATTTTAGAATCATTTTTAGTAAAAGTATTTTCCCACTTTATCTATACCCTTTTTCAATTCCTTTAACAAATGAATTTCAATTTACATTTTCACATTGGATAGTTATTGATCCAAAATTCATTTCTCTTCTTTTTTTTGTGGTACTTCTTATAATTACATGTGTATTTTTTTTAAGAAATATCAAAAATGAGAATTCATTTTATGATTCAAAATATTTACTTGAAAATTTTTCCTTACCAGTAGTACTGGCTTGTATTCCTCTCTACTCAAATTATATAGCAACTACTTCTTTATTTTATATTACTCAAAACATTTTTGAGCTCGGTCTGACAAGTACTGTAATTCAACAGCTTTTTGATTTTGGGAAATTACCATTAATAAATCTGGCGACTCCTCATGGATTCATGGATATTTATTATCCAATATTATACTCAATCATTAATGGATACCAATCTATCGATTGCTTTATATGGCAATGGATCACTCCAATTTTAATAGTTATAACAGGATACTTTTTTTTGAAAGAATTTGTGGAAGGTTATGTCTCATTTTTATTAATTATATTTCTCCCATTATTTTCAATATTAAGTTTCAATAATTTTATTATTCTATTCGCAGGAATCATATTCATAAAATATTGGAAAAATCCTCAACTAACAAACTACTGCCTCTTAATAATAACTTTACTCTTATGTTTTGCTTGGAGACCAGAAGCTGGAATTGCTTCCGTACTAGGATTTATATTTTTAATTGTAATACTGAATTATCAACTTCTTAAACAATCCCCTAAGCAGATATGCTTAAATTATTCCAAATATTTCTTAATCACATTAGGAATTATTGGTTTGTGTTTATCAGCTTACATTATTTTGTGCTTGATAACACAGATCTCCCCAATTTCAGCTTTTCAATCAGTATTAAGTATGTATATGATTAACGATCCTGCAGGAACTTATGCAGATCTATTCAATTCATATAATATTAATGTAGCTCTTCAATATGCAATTTTTCCTCTATTCGGATTAAGTATTGTTGTATTATTTATATGGATTGTTATCACCAGGCGTAGTTTATTAACTTCGCAATTTATACTGATCACTTTTCTTGCAATAGCAACATTATTCCTCTCACAAAGAGGAGTGCAAAGGCATTCTCTTATAGAGGGTTTTAGTGTATACTATTTCCCATTAATTGCTTGCTCAATCCCTTTGCTATGGTATAAATCAAAAAAACTTATATCAATAATTTTTGTCATTTTAATTCTCATAGGTGGTTCTTTTGTCGCACAATATCAGTTTACACCAATTCAAAGAGATTTTTCATCACCCTTTTTTGAATTCACAACATGGGATCTTAATGAATCGCGTATTCAAGTCCAACCTTCAGATTTAGGAATTACTGAAGGACTTACAGATTTTCTAAGGGATTCACTCCAAAAAAATGAAACTTATTTTGATCTCTCTAATTATATTATGCCATTTACTCTATTGCGAACAGAATATATGTCTGATACTGTAATCGCTCCTTCCGCAGGAGAATGGCACCAAAATGCAACGATTAAAAATTTAAATAGCAATCTTAAATCTATTCCATTTGTTGTATCGGGTGGATGGCAAATAGATACTGTTCCAAATGAATTAAGGGCATATCGGATTGCAGAATATATCTATCAAAATTATCGACCAATTGGAAAAATTGACGATATCTATGAAATCTGGCTTAGAAATGATCTCAAGAACTATGAAATATCACCTTTAAATAAAACTTTATTCAATTATGACGATATAAAGTTACATAATATAATGTACAGTAATACATCTGATAGTATGACATTATATTCAGGAGATGATGATCCATATGTTTGGAATTTTATCCTTAATGGCTCTCCGTCTCTCTTAGCAAATTCAAAAAATACAGAATTTCATGTAATTTATGATTCTGATACAGAGGGTCTTTTACAAATATTTTATTCAGTAGACAATAACACATTTTCTGAAGAAAATTCTAAATATGTATCAATATCAGCAATAGAAGATGGGTATTTTGAAATTACAATTCCTGAAAGTATTAACAAAATAACAAATATCAGACTTGATCCACCAAAAAATAGTGTTTTAAAATTAAATGAAGTATATCTATATCCAACGAATTATTCATTTTCATCAACTAATTTTATTATACGGGACTATAACCTAAAAAAATTACCGTATATTTGGGGCACATATGATAAAAAAGATCCAATATTAAACCAACCTGTTCAAGATAGACTATTTGAAGGAGAGAAACTAATTAACTCTAATGAGATCATATCATTCACAAATATTAGTGATTTAGACAAATCTTCTGGAAACTATCTGATGATTAAATTGAAATCTGAACATGAAGGCCAAATAAATGTAAATTATGCTACAGATAATAATGTGGGAAAAATTAAATTTGATGTGATCCCATCAGAAAAAGTTGAAAACTATCTTATCCGTATTAGTTCTCAATGGGAATGGTACTCTGGGGAAGTTCAAGAAGTTAACCTTTTATCATCTGTTCCAATAACGATATCTGAAATAAAAATTCTCAAAGGAGATTGAAATTTATGCCAAGAATAACTTCATTTAATTTTTTGGCTATATAGAAAACATCTCATTTTATTAAATGAAGTCCTATCTGCACCATCCGGATTTGATCTCTTTTTTAAGTTGAATATTCTTTTAATCATATAATCTACCCATATTTTTTGATAACTTAAAATCCAGTCTTTCAATAGATTTCTCTACTATATAATCAACATGAGGTAAAATTTCAGTTATGAAATAGAATTAATTTGCGAAAAATAAAGAAAGATTATTGGCTTTAAAAATCTATACTATATCCTAATATAATTGTAGTTATGGAATATTTTTGATTAAATAATAATTTTAGGAGATGAATGTCAATGCAATCATTTAATGTGGATCAAATTGTCACTTTTGAAAATTTTGATGAAGAGAGCTATCTTAAATCAAATATAGATGTTGTAAAAGCAGTAAATGAAGGTCAATTTCTTTCTGGATATCAACATTTCAAAATTTATGGGCATAAGGAAAATAGATTCCTTCGAGATTCTAAATTGATACAAAATGCCAAGGAAAATAAATTAGAAAGAATTAAGCCTTTAATTAAGAAAGATTTGGATTTTAAGTATAATGGAGAATTTTACGATTTTTTATCTCCTTCCTTAAGAAATAAATATAATATCCATGATGCCGGAACTGTTTCAAGTCATGGTTACGATCCATATGTGCAGTCCCTAATTAATGAATATAAAGATGGCTTGTTATTAGACATTGGATCAGGACAGAGACCTGTTTATTATGATAATGTAGTAAATTTAGAAATATTTGCATATGATACAACTGATGTGTTATCTATAGGAGAAATATTACCCTTCAACGATAATTCTTTTGATGCAATTATTTCAATAGCAGTTTTAGAACACGTTAAAGATCCTTTTTCTTGTGCAAGAGAAATGATTCGAGTTTTAAAACCAGGGGGTAAATTATTTTGTACAGTTCCATTCCTGCAACCACTTCATGCATATCCTAATCATTATTATAATATGACAGGACAAGGACTTGAGAATTTATTTAATGAATCTTTAATTATTGATAAAATTGAAGTTCCAGGATCTCTGCTTCCAATTTGGACATTAACTTGGTTTTTAAAAAGTTGGTCTGAAGGTTTATTTGGGCACGCAAAAGAAAATTTTTTGAAAATGCAGGTGAAAGATTTGATAGGAGACCCAATTTCATATATCAATCAAGATTTTGTTTCGCATCTCTCTGACAAAAAAAACGATGAACTTGCAAGTGGTCATGCATTATTTGCTCATAAAGAATAAAATATTGGCCTTGTAGAAATCCTCTAAAAAATGGCAGGCGAAAGATCCATAGTACAATAACTCTAATTTAATTTACCATAAATCAAAGAGAGTATCAAAGCAAAATCAATGATTCCTGTCAGAAAATAGAAGAGAAAGATCTGTTCAGGAAAATATAAGATTGAGATGATTGAGAATTTAATCAGGAAAAATACTAGTAGAGACTGTTTTTTCTGTAATTAAAAGGGAATATAAAAAAATCTGAGATAAGAAAAATATTAAAATCAGGATGATTTACATAATATAACTCTCTAAGACAGAGATAGACTTTCTAAAGAGCAATCTTTTTATTCTTTTTTATTTCCCGAGAACAATAAACTCCAATCCTGCCAATTGTATATTTTAAACCATTTTCTTTTAAGCACAATCTAAATTTTTTATAGAGATTGTTTTCTTTTCCGAGTGTTTGAGAGATATTCATTTGAAACACAGGAAGAGATTCACGAGATGAATCAAGTCTCATCGATTTGTATAACTCCCAATTATCAAATTTGGAGTATGAGTCCTTAATAGTCGATCGTATATTCTTTTGATATATTGAATGATATTGATGAGCAACGGATGTTAATGATTTCAAATGAATATTCTTTACATTCTCTTTTATAGCGAGGTAATCTTTTTTATCATTAATAATGGAAAGTATTTTTGATTTCACTAAATCCATATCGGACATATCTACAGTCCAGCCACCCCCACTATTAACAATTCTTTCCTTTATCGCACCTAAATCTGAACCCAGAACAGGTATACCTAAACACCACGCCTCTGATAAGGTAAAAGAAAAAGTTTCCGGCCAAATTGCAGGAAGTAATATCAAATCTACATTGCTTTCATAAACAATTTCTTGGAGGTGGTTGAAATCTTTGTATGCTCCTGTTATATTAATATTCAAATTCTGATAATATCCAGGTTTTTTATTTTTTTCTGATATTCCGATAACGCTCCATTTTGTAATACCGGACAATTCTTTACATCTTGCCAGATCATAGAAAAGATCCTGGCCTTTATGTTTTGCAAGAACTCCAATATATGCAATATGAAATGGTCTATTATCAAAAGAGGCATTATTATTTCGTTCAGTCTTCTCAATATTTTGACCATGTTCTATAACGATGCATTTACTTTTTATTTCAGGAAAATAATGGCTAATTATGTCCATTGCAGAATTGCTGGGAGTGATAATACTATTACATATTCTAAACCCTTCTAAGAATGAAGACCGCCAGGATTCAATATCTTCTATGGAATATCCACAAGAATTGCACCTCCTTACTTCTGGTAAATTACAATATTGCCCTTTTTCATTGATCATATTAATTCTGGGACAAATACAAAAAAAATCATGAACTGTATATATTATAGGTATTTCCAACTCTGCACTTATTTGAAAAATGCCAAGAGAGTGGCCAATTAGATGATGAACATGAATCAAGTCAATCTCAAATGTATCAATAAATTTTTTCATTATTTCAGAATATTCATTATTAATTGCCGTATGAGCCTGAAAAGATTTCATTGGGAAATAATATTTTGTTTCATTTCCATTATTAGTCTCAGTGAAAATAAGATCATTTCCAACAACCTGAACAATAAAAAAGATATAATATTGATTCAGGGAGTTTATCATGTCAAGCACATGTTTCTCTGTGCCTCCACCAAGAGGATGCAATACATACAATATCCTTTTTTTATTTTTGTTGTTATTCCAGAGGTCCAATTTTGATTTGAAATATAAATGTTGATCATATAACGGATTTATCTCACAAAATTTCCCCACCATAGGAAGATAATCAGGATATCTGGCAGAGAGAATTTTCATGTTTCGCTCAATTCTCTCATTTTTTGTTTGATTGAATGAACTTTCCCCCTTATGATAAATAAAAGTATTATCGCATAGCTGATTTGAATACCCGGCTTTAATTACCCGCATACAAAAATCATTTTCTTCACAGTACCCTTTATCAAAGGAGAACTCATCAAATAATCCAATCCTTTCAAGAATCTCTCTTTTTATATACATACAAAATCCAACAGCAGTTGGAATTTCAGGATATTGATGAAATGATAAACTCTCAACAAATTTTCCAAAAGAATCAATTGTAAATCCAGGAGGAATGTCATTGTTTTTACAGAACTCAGGAATCGAACAAATAGTTCCATTATTCGTGAATGGTGTTACTGTAGCAATAGTTTCTTTTTCATATGCACAATCTCTTATTTTTTTAGCCCAGTTTTCTGTTACAATTGTATCACTATTTAGTAAGATTACATCGTTATTTGAAATTTTCATTCCGATATTAACAGTTTTTACAAATCCTTGATTATCACGATTACGAATGACACTTATAAAAGACTTATTAAAGCTTTCAATTTTATCCAGCAATAGATCGATTCTTTTATCGGTGGAACAATCATTGATTAAAAAAATTCTATAAATATCTCGATATTTTAGTAAACTTTGCAGGCATTCACACAAATCATCATATGCATTATAAATTGGGATAACTACATCGACAGCATCTACTGAATTAAAACTTAAATCTTCAGATTTCTCTAATTCTTTAAAAATTTCCTCCTCATAGCCGGTTTTTCTCAATATAAAAATATATTCTTTTACTCCATTAATTTCATTTTCTTTATGATCTAAAATGGTGAAATTAATCCCTGATGAATGAATGTAATCTAATATTTGATCAATTGTATTATTATTAAATACATGATAATGGATAGAATATCCACGCCGCCAGTTAGCCTCAGCAATATCCCTTACTTTATCATCGGATACCCTATGCCAAAATTTTGCACACTCATAAAAGTGAGATCGGTCTTTTGAAATATCTACATTCATTGAATCTTCAATCATATGCTCCAAAGTGGTGGGATCGCGCCCTAAATCCAGAGGGTTGCTGGCATCACGGATTGATAAATATAAAATCCCTCCCGACTTTAATATCCTCATCCAATTAATAAATGCACCAATTGGATCTCTCATGTGTTCAAAAACATGATTACAAATACAAAAATCATATGATTCATCTTTTATGGTTTTTAAAGAATACGCATCATCAATAATATCCGGTCGAATAATCTCTTCTTTAGAAATTTCAGGATACTGTTCTAATAAAGCATCATAATCAAGTCGATCAACATAATGCATCACAACGTTCGGGGGTACCGGCAAAGGTTGATGCAGAGGACCTACTTCTATTCCCTCCCCTCTGATATATTTAAAAGATAATTCTTCACGTAGATTATTTATATCCATGAACATCTCCAAGTTGATTATATAATTTATAATTTTAAGGCCTTAAATTCAATGGAAGATAATATTCCATGTTATTTGTGAAAAATTTCCTACATCTTAGACCTAAATAATACTGCGATATACTATTATACTGTGGAATATTCCCTATACTAAATGGGGTATATAAATTAGTATAGCACATCTCTTCTGAAAGATCAGACAGGTTAATTTGCAATTCATCATAATCATGAATTATATTTTTTTGATCTAAAAAAATATCCATAATTTCTTTATTGACACAAAATATCGGCCCACAAGGCCTTTCTACATTACAGATTATATTTGAAAATACTAAAGATCCTGTACCAACAATTCCCACATTAAAATAATAGTAATGTTCAATTAATGATTGAATCCAATCAGGATTCAATTTAAAATTATCATCAAAATTACAATTGTCATTTACAATAATTAAATAATCATATTTTTCAAATTTGGATATTTCTCTTAGTTGTTCTATTGGATTTTTGTCAAAAGTTTGAAAATCAGAAAAAACAATTTCTTTTTGATATATTTCGGGGATAAATAATTTAGTATTATGAAATGTTGATTCTTTAAGAATTAAATTAAATTTTTGAATGAATTTGCTATTTCTATGCTTATTTGCCACAACCAGGATTATAACGAGGGGATTAGAAAGCATTTCTTTTTTAACCAAATAACTCCCGGGTTCCAATTCAAAAACCGAACCAGGTATATTATTTCTATTAAGGTAGCCCTGAAGTGCCAATTTTCCAGCATTATAAGCGTATGGTTTAGCTGAAGTGCTATGTGCAGATGATTCAGGAATAATTCTCCAATGATATAATACTTTATCAATATGAGCGATTTTCTCAGGAGTGGTTCTTTCAACAACTCTTAAAATCAAATCATAATCCTGAGCACCATCAAATTCGGATCTAAGACCACCTACAGAATCGATCAAGGATTTACGGCAGACAAATAAATGGAATGGATAATTCGTCGAAAGAAGTGCAGGTAGTGAAAAATCAAATTTAAAAAATGGATCGCTTCGCTCCCCATATTTATCTATCTTATCATTATCAGAATATATAATATCATACTCATTATTTTCATTTATTTTTTTTACAACCTCATAAAGACAATTTGATGAAAGTTCATCATCATGATCCAAAAAACAAACAAATATTCCATCGGCTAAATTTAAAGCTTTATTAGTATTACCAGAAATACCTTTATTATCATCTAAAAACAGGCTTTTGATCCTGTTATCTCTACTAGAATATAACTGGATTATTTTTTTAAGATTTTTATTAGATGAATTACCATCAGCAATACATAACTGCCAATTTTCATATGACTGATTAATAACTGATTTAATTGCTAAATCAAGCAAATGCTCATCTGTATTCCAAACTGGCATTATTATACTAATTAGCGGTTTAAATTCAAAAATATCCATTTCAGCATTTTTTTTATTGTTTTTTTCATTCTCTTTTATCCAAAGATCGTATTTTGATAAATTATGGAAAAAGAGTAATTTTATTTTTTTTAATAATTTGATTGACTGGGGAAAATATGCAGATAAAATAATTTTCATTCCAAATTCGCCAATATTTTGTAATTTTTCTTTTTTATAAACTTATTTATTTTTATCGCAATTTTCACCAATTTAGAATTTAAAAGATCTTCCAAATCCGATCTATATTCTTGTAATTGCCTGTCGATTTCATCTAATTCTAAATTCAAACGCTCTATCCGCTTGTCACGGTCATCACGCTGGGCAGTCAATGCATCATAATGAAGACGTAGTTCATCCAATTCCAAATTCAAACGCTCTATCCGCTTGTCACGGTCATCACGCTGGGCAGTCAATGCATCATAATGAAGACGTAGTTCATCCAATTCCAAATTCAAACGCTCTATCCGCTTGTCACAGTCATCACGCTGGGCAGTCAATGCATCGTAATGAAGACGTAGTTCATCCAATTCCAAATTCAGTTGGTTTAACTTAATCCTATCTAAATTTAAAAATGAATTATTTGTTCTATTAATGTTTATCTCAACATCAACTCCCGAAACAAATGATTGAAAAGTCTTTTCAAAATCCAAATTTTTTATCAAACGCTGATAAGAATATTGTGGATAGACTTTTTTAATCAATTCGATAATAAAATCAACTTTCTTTGTTCTTTTCATAAAAGGTGCAATTAAATCAAATAATGTAAACAAATTCCTAAATAATATATATTCTGCACCAATTGGTTTCTTCGATCTCCATTTTTTATCAATAAAATGTAATTGTTTATCAGAAGTAATAATTAAATTCCAAACCGTAAAATCAATAGCCTCTCCTTTAACGTATATATAACCTTCTTCATCTACAATTTTTGATGAGAACTGAAGAATCAAACTTTCGTATAATAATTTTATTATCTCTTCTATGTGAAGAAATGGATTCCTGCTCATTACACTCTTATAAATATCAAAAATCAATAATTCTCCTATAATTAGTCTATTCCCTTTTAATTCATATTCAAAATTATTATTTTCAAAACGTGAAACCCCTTTAAATATCGGATCACGTTCAACTTCATAATGGATATTATTATTTTCTTCTTCTTTTTTTAGAAGTGTTATTTCATGTTTAAAATTTTCATCTAATTTTTCGTTACAGTGATATTTTTTTATTAACCAAGGTACCTCTATTTTTTTAGAGTTTGAATCCGTAGCTAAAATGACAAAAGAATTTGAAAAATGCCAGAATAATCCAGAATTTGTTAAATTTCTTAAAAACAGGAATTCTTCAAAATAATAATTACGATTTCCAAAATAATCTTCAAAAGGTGTTCTAATCCAATTATAAGGTTTTAATGGAACTGTTTCTGATTTCTCAGGAATTATGGTCTCAGTTAACTTATAATCTGGATAGACATGGTAGAATTGAATTTTTTTATACCCCGATTCTCTGATAATTGATTCTATCTCATTTCGACTAAATGTGACAGGTGTTTTATCAGGATAACCGATAATACTCTCAAATTCTTTTCCAGTATGATCTTCCTTACAGCCGGAAAAATACTTTGCTCCAAATTTATTTTCAATTGCAATTAATAAAATCCCGTCATCATTAAGGGCCCGATGCAAACGTTTTAAAAGACTTTCACATACATTTGAAGGATCCCCAGATTTATCATACAATGGCAAGTATTCTAACGATCCGATAAAAGTGATTAAATCATATTTCTTTTCAAAGTCTGTAGATAAAACATCTCCACAATAAACATTAACATTATCCAAATCTTTTGTCCTATATCTGGTTACACGAGCTCTCTGAATATTTCCTTCCAAAGCATCAACACTACTGAATTCCTCTCCAAACCAGCGAGTAATTATGCCACATCCCGATCCGATTTCAAGGATATTTGCATTTTTACTAATGATTTCTTTTATCGATTCTAAAAAATTAATTCTCTTATTTGAAAAATGATAACGGGATGGCCAATCTTTGATATATTTATTATATTCCCTCGAATGCGATGAAAGATCATTAATCATTTTTATTGATTCAAAAATATAATCTTCCCCTCCATCCTGATATTCAATAACATTATTATCTGGATGTATATATATATCATATTCCTGATTAAATATGAAATTATCAAGTTTTTTTTGTATTTTTGTCATCACTAATTCCTTCAATAATCATCCATTTAATTAATGCAAGACATTTAATTTTATCATTATCTAGCTAGTTATATTTGAATTTCTCTTACTGATGATTTAAAATCTACTATTCCAACTATAGGATCTTTCTTATTAATTCTAAATATCAGACTGTCATAGCGTCTATCTAAAATCTCAATTTCATCATTCGAATGAACAATTACTAACCCAGCATTAACTGAATAAAGTCCTGCATTTAACTTCAATGATTGCGTGAATTCCACAATATATGTTTGATTTTTCTTTTTATTACTAAGATCCAATTTTTGCCATTTTGTATTCGTTCCATAAATATCGCAATATTTATTTTTGAAAGTACAACCAACGGTTAAATTATCACTGATATCCTCATGAAGAATAAAATGAATTCTAATAATAGCAACATCACCAGAATTAAGAATATTTCTAGAAATAAGGTTATTATCTAAAAGTTCAACTTTTGTTATCTCGCCCCTTTTATTACCAAATCTCTCTTCTTCTAATCTGAAAAAATCCGATAATGAATTATCTGGGCGGATTATTTGATTATTACCTTCATTCTTTATGACAAACTTCCCCCAACCCCAGGCACTCCAGCAATAACTTAAATCATCTCCTGAACCGGAAGTGCTGAAAAACAAAGAGATATCTTTCCCGGAATATTTTTCCAGAGACAAAATAAAGTTATGCCAGCCACGGTCCCCGAGGTTCCTCTTTGGCTGCAGAACTCTTGAAAAAATATTCTCGCATTCCCCGTCAGCCAGAACTTCAATATCAAATTTAACGCCCTGTGGAATCTTATCCCAGGCATCAGGTATAATGCCAATAGCAAATGAAAGAGACATTCCCTGTTCTATAGACAGGTTCTTATAACGTATTTTTGACGGAGGATGTGCATAAATTATCGGACGAGGAAAGGACTTTATTTCAACAGTCTGTTTTTCAACAATTCCACCGTTACCTCTCTCTATTTTTGCCTTTGAAAGATTTGAAACAAGATCATAAACAGTCTCATATTCATCTCCCGGAATTTCACCATGTTCTGTAAGATGGCCCTCGCTGTAAGATCTTTCACGATCGGCAATGAGGGCATGATATTTATTTACAACATAATTTGGATCGCCGCGTTCTATGATCCTTCCGCCGTCCAGTAAAAGAGCCTCGGTACAAAGATTTCTGACAGCTTCGGTGTCATGGCCGACATAGAGAATTGTCTTTCCCGACTCCTGCATCTCGCGTATCTTCCTGAAGCACCTGTGCTGAAATATTGCGTCTCCCACTGCAAGTGCTTCATCGACAATCAGAATATCGGCATTTACATTTACAGCTACGGAGAATGCAAGTCTTACAGCCATTCCGGAGGAATATGTTCGAAGTGGTTGATCTATATAGTCTCCAAGCTCAGAAAACCTTATGATCTCGTCATACTTATCATCGATCTCCTGCCTGGAAAGACCCATGATCGAACCGTACATGTAAACATTGTCCCTGCCAGAGAAATCCGGGTGAAATCCGGAACCAAGTTCGAGAATAGCCGATACTTTTCCATTAAGCTCGTATGATCCTGCACTAGGTTCCAAAACCCCGGCAAGAATGCTTAAAAGAGTGCTTTTACCCGATCCGTTTTGCCCCAAAATACCGAGTGTAGTCCCGGCGGGAACATCAAATGAAATATCCTGAAGCGCCCAGAAATCATAATGGCCTTTTATTTTTCTTTTACTTAGGTACTCCAGGAAACGCCTTCCCTCAGAACGGAACAACTTATATTTCTTCCCGAGGTTTTGGACAGATATTGCATTCATAATAGTTCACCAAACCCGCGTTTTGTCTTCCTGAAGAACGTAATTCCGATAATAAAAAATATTATTGAAAATACAACAAAGGGAACAAGTATATCCACCTCAGGTAATTTTCCATAGAACAACGCATCCCTGTATATCTCAAGCATATAATAAGCAGGATTTATAGTTACAATCCACTGAAAATTTTCAGGAATTAGATTTACCGTGTATGCAATAGGTGTTGCCCAGAACCAAATCAAAAAGATCGGCCCGAGCATAGTGGGTATATCCCTCAGGAAAACCGATCCGCTCGATAAAAAAAAGGCAAGAGAAAGTGTAAACACAAGTTGCAAGAGAATGGCAACCGGAAGAAGAAATACGAATATTGTAGGAACACCCTTGAGGATAAAATATAATACAAAGAAAATTGCAAGACCTATGAACAAATTAACAAATTCAGATAAAGTGACATAAATTGGAAAAATCTCACTGGGAAAGGGAACCTTCTTGATATAATTCTTATTATTAATAATTGAACTCGTTCCCTTCATTATTGAGTCCTGAAAAGCTGTCCAGGGTAAAAATCCTGCTGCGAAATATAAAGCGAAATCCCAGATGTCAGTGCTTCCCGGAAGACGGACTCCCAAAAACACACCGAATACCATAATATAGACTACTAAAGTGATAATAGGATTTATGACAGACCAGTATAACCCTAATAGAGAACCGACATATTTCTGGGAGATATCTCTCTTTACAAAGTTCCAGATAAGTCCCCGGTAATCAAAGAGTGAAGCCATTTCTATTGTTCCAGTTCATAATAATATATGAATTAATTTTTGATTAACTATGCCTTTCGAATCTCAGATTTTTAGAATGTTATTTAAGTTTAATTCCTTTTCTCCCTCGATTCCTTAACCATCATCCCCGCACGAAGAAGACTCTCGAAAGTACCAGCATCGCTCCAGAAACCGTCAAGAACGGAAAACTTCATCTGCTCTTTACCAACATAAGCATTATTCACATCCGTAATCTCGAGTTCGCCTCTTCCCGACGGCTTTAAGGTCTTAATGATATCGAAGACCGAATTCTCGTACAGGTACAGACCCGTAACTGCAAGATCCGACTTAGGGGCTTTCGGTTTTTCCTCGATACCGATAATCCTGTCCCCGTCAACTTCCGCAACACCGAAACGCTGCGGATCGGCTACGCTTTTCAGGAAAATCTTTGCTCCGGAGTCAAAGGAATTCACAGATTCTTTTATTTTATCTTCAAAAATGTTGTCTCCAAGAATAACGGCAATATCGTCCCCGTCAGACCAGCGATTTGCAAGACCCAAGGCTTCTGCAATTCCACCGGCACCTTCCTGTATTTCATAAGATAGTCTTATACCCATCTCCGAGCCTGAACCCAGCAGCTCAAGAAAATGCCCGACATGCCCGCGACCGGACACTATAAGAATATCGTCGATGCCGGCACTCACCAGTGTATCAAGCGGATAGCAGATCATCGGCTTGTCGTAGACTGGCAGAAGATGCTTGTTCGTAACCTTTGTAAGAGGATATAACCTTGATCCCGTTCCTCCCGCAAGAATAATTCCTTTCATTTCAATCTCTCCTCCAAATAATCCAGAAGTGCTTCATTCCAGTTACGCATAGGTTTTGTTTTATTATTCACAAGTACGGAATATTCAGGACGTTTTGCTTTCCGCGGAAATTCGTCCGTAGTACATGGAACAACATTGGGAATAATTGCTCTGGCAAAATCAAACCATGAGCAGACTCCCTCGTTTGCGGCATGATATATCCCCGGCTGAAGATCGATTATTTCAGCTGTTTTTTCAGCAAGATCTCTTGTATAGGTCGGCTTTCCGAACTGGTCATTTACCACACGCACCTCCGGCATCTCAGACGAAAGCCGAATCATCGTTTCGACAAAATTCTTACCATGAGTCCCATAGAGCCAGGATGTACGGATTATCCTGAAATCATTCATATTCTTAATGATATTCTCTTCGCCGAGAAGTTTGGACTTACCGTATATGCTCACAGGGTTCGGCTCATCCGATTCATTATATTCTTTTTTGGAGCCGTCAAACACATAGTCAGTTGAAAAATGCACCAGCATTGCACCGTTTTCTTCACAGGCAGCAGCAATGTTTCCCGGACCGTCACCGTTCACGGCAAATGCAACTTCCCGGTTATCTTCACAGCCATCCACATCTGTATATGCTGCCGAGTTGATGACAATATCAGGATTTAACTCCGAAATATAAGAAAGAATCTCCTTCTCATCGGTGATATCCAGTTCATGACCCTTGCATACGGCGCCGGGAAATACTTTTTGAAGAGAATGCCCGAGCATTCCATTGGCCCCGAGAATAAGAATACTGATCTTCATCAGGCTTTCCTTTCCTTAAGCGGGCGCCACCAGGATTCGTTTTCGACATACCAGTTGACAGTCTCTTCGATAGCATCATCGAAAGAATACTCGGGCTCCCAGCCCATGGATCTCAATTTTCCGAAATCAAGCGAATACCTGAAATCGTGACCTTTACGATCTTCGACGTACTCTATCATGGACTCATCTTTGCCTAAAAGCTCCAGGATTTTATAGGTGATCTCAAGATTCGTCTTCTCTTCTCCGCCACCGATATTATAGATCTCACCCGGAATGCCATTATGAAGAACAAAATCAATTGCCCTGCAATGATCGATCACATACAGCCAGTCACGGATGTTCTTTCCGGTCCCGTAAACAGGAACCTTCTTTCCTTCCATCAGGTTGGAAACAAAGAACGGGATCAGTTTTTCCGGGTACTGGTAAGGTCCGTAATTATTAGTGCATCTCGTAACAATTACAGGCAGTTTATGCGTAGTAAAAAATGAAAGAGCCAAAAGATCCGATCCAGCCTTGCTTGAAGAATACGGACTTGAAGGATTCAGAATATCGATTTCCTCGAACGGTTTGTCCGGCGTACTCCCGTAGACTTCATCCGTAGAGATATGAATAAATCGTTTTATGCCGTTTTTAAGCGCTGCATCAAGCATTGTGAACGTTCCAAGGACATTGGTCTTAACGAACTCATAACCTCCGTCGATAGAACGATCCACATGACTCTCAGCTGCAAAATGAACAATCGTATCGATATTGTACTTCGAAATTACGGACGACACCAGATCGAAATCGCAGATATCTCCCTGTACAAATGTATACCTTCCGCAATCCTCAATATCCTTCAGGTTTTCGGGATTCCCTGCATATGTAAGTTTATCGTAATTTACTATGGAGAGATCATTATAGGTCTCCAGCATATACCTTATGAAATTACTGCCGATAAATCCGCATCCGCCAGTCACTAAAAGATTCATAATCACTCCAGTCAACCGTGTTTTAAGCCGGGTAAAAGTCCCCAGTCATATGGGATTTCATTAGTATCGGGAGGAAGGCGGTATTCATCGGGCTCCTTGTAATTATATGGATGCGTGGGAACACTGACAAAGAACGCGGTCTCAGTCCCTATTCCTTTGAAGCCGTGATAAACGCCTGGAGGAACAGTTACAAGCACCGGATTTTTCTCCCCGACGAATAATTCCATAAGGTTTCCGTATGTGGAAGAATCTTCTCTTGCATCATATAATGCGACCTTCATCATACCGTGCACGCAGGTAAAATTATCGGTCTGGATCTTATGATAATGCCAGGCCTTTACCACTCCGGGATATGCAGTTGTACAGTAAACCTGCCCAAAAGACTGAAAAACAGGATCGTCGCACCTCAGAATTTCCATCAGCCACCCGCGTTCATCGGGGATCAGTTTCAGTTGTTTAAGTTCTACCCCGTCTATAGTAATATTCATTTAATCAGCCCTTTTGGATAAATTTTGGTCTCCTTTAATGATAAATTATTGCTTCATAAGTAAGAATTCGGAACAATTCGGCAAATAATAATTATACCAGCAAAATAATATAAATAAACACGAAAAATAACCTCAAAAAAAGTCTGCCAGAACCTGAAAGGAAATCGAAAACCGATGATTAGTATAGTAATCCCCAATTATAACGGCAAAAAATTTCTTGAAAACTGCCTTAATTCAATATCCGGTCAATCTTACAGTGATTCGGAAATAATCGTAATAGACAACGGTTCTTCGGACGGAAGCGCTGAATACATAAAAGAAAATTTCCAGGGAATAATACTTATAGAAAATAATGAGAATCTCGGATTTACCGGTGCGACAAACCAGGGGATCAGGCAGTCAAACGGAGAATACATACTCACACTGAATAATGATACGATCTCGGACCCTTCTCTTTTGGAAAACCTGCATAAAGCAATCATTTCTGATGAAAATATCGGAATTGTCGCTTCAAAAATGATCTTTCCGGACGGAAGGATCAATTCGGCAGGAATGTGTATATCCAGGAGCGGTGCCGCCTGGAACAGGGGAATGTTTGAAAAAGACCAGGGGCAGTACGAAGACCCTGAATACATGATCGGTGCATGTGCTGGTGCAGCATTATACCGGCGTTCAATGCTTGATGAAATCGGTCTCTTCGATGAGGACTTCTTCATGTACCACGATGATGTTGACCTTTCATTCCGTGCATATCTTGCCGGCTGGAAATGCCTGTACTGCCCGAAAGCCATTGTAACACATATAAACAGCGCAACATCGGGATTTGAATCCGAATTCAGCGTATACCACGGCAACAGGAATATCATCTGGTTCGCAGTCAAAAATTTTCCGGCAAGACATCTTATCCTGTATTCCCCCTGGATAATAGGAAGGAGCATTGGTGTAATTCCGCATTACATCCTGAGAAAAAAGACTAAAATCATACTTAAATCAAAATGGGACGCTTTTAAGAAAATTCCATACTTTATCAGGAAAAGAAAAGAAATATCCATAAAAATTCCAATGAAAAAAGTATCAAAAAATATTTTTGTCTTCGCCCACATCAACTCTGATCAATAACCGACCGATATACATCCATATATTTCATCATGACATCATGCCATGAATATCCTGCAACAGTGTTCTCCCCACTTTTTCCGAGTTTTTCTCTTAATTGCTTATCCCTAGCAAGCATAAGCATGGCATCATAAAGAGCATCGGGATCTTTTGGACTGACAATAATTGCATTCTCTTTATCAACACAAATCCGGGAAATATCCCCGACATCCGTGACAATTACAGGAAGTCCGCAGGCCCATGCCTCAAGAAGAGTAAGAGGCATGCCTTCCCAAACAGAAGGCAGGACAAAAATATCTGATGAATGATATAAGAATCTTAAACGCTCATTATCTACCCTGCCGGTAAATTCAATTTTATCACCCAGTCCTGAATTTTTAACCATCCCATTGAGTTCATTATACATCGAACCATCTCCGACAATTACCACTTTGAAATCACTAATTTCTCCTGATAATTTTTTGGAGGCCTGGATCAGGTATGGCAATCCTTTCTGTTCCTCCAGACGGCCTGTAAACAAAAACCTCGCCTCCAAATGATTATTCATTTCATTGCTTTCCTTCTTAAAATATTCAATATCCACTCCATTGGGAATATATATTGCATCTTTCGCAATTTTTTCGGAAAGATCAGGGAGACTATTCCCGTCAACGGTAACTATTTTCTCAAAACGTCCTAATTTTAATAATAAAATTTCCAAGTAACCTTTAAATGATGAAAACTGCCTGTTTGAAAATGTTACTCCATGACAGGTATTGATGACTGGTATTTTAAAAAAAAGAGCCTGAAAAGACAAGATAAATCCGATGTCCGGAGAATGTGAATGAATTATATCAGGTTTTATACGCTTTAAAAGAAAGAAACCTGTAACAGACAATATCAACAATGACAAAATCCTTTTAAAACCGATCCTATCCAGACCGGACGATTTATCAAAGATCCCGAACATGAAAACATTGTCTTTGGTAATAATTTCAGGGCATCGCGATGTTAATATGAAGACTTCATGACCCATATGCTGCTCATCTTCCAGGCTGGATACAACGACAGCATCACCCCCGATCGCGTCGGGATACTTTTTCGTAGCATGAAGAATTTTCATTTGTCATCCTTTTGGTATAATCTTTTGAATCTGAACCAATATTTTGCAGTGGTTTTTATGATAATAATATCTTCAATCTTCAGCATATATAATGAAGATAGATCATTTCCCGGATTGATTATATACCAAAACAAGTTTTTTCAAGATTACATCCCATTCATAATCTTTTATACTATCCACTATAGATTCCTTCATATTTTCCCTCTCAAAAAGTGCAGCCATGATACTGTCCGCCAAACTTTCAGGCGACAGATCGGCAATATAACCGTTTCGTCCTTCATGTATCAGATCGTAGGCTGCATTCAGGGGAGCTCTTACAGTTACAACCGGGAGACCGCAGGCCATCGCCTCGATAGAAACTATCCCAAAACCCTCGCGGATTGAAGGCAAAATAAAAATTTTTGATGCTTTCATCGCCGCAATAACTTCATCATGACAGGAGAGAAAACCTGTGAAAACAACGTTTTCCGTAAGCCCCAAATCATAAGAAAGTTTTTCAAGTGTATACCTCTCCGGCCCGTCACCGATAACTACTGCTTTTATTCCGGGCACCTTTTCACGAACCAGAGAAAGTGCTCTGAGAAAAAGATCTACATTCTTTTCAGGAATCAGGCGACCTGCAAAGATGATATCAGAAGAATCCCCTGCACTACTTTTACAGTTTGTCATATTGGAATCGATTCCGATTGATATAATAGGGATCGGTTCGGAAACTCCCATTTCAGTAAGTTTTCGGACTGTTGAACCCGAAACCGCAATAGGATTTTTTGTAAGATGTACCGCAAAGTGTTCTATGAATTTCCCGAAAATCCCGAAAAAGCCGAGATAGTCATACCAGTAATTCCCCCATACTTCATGCCATGTTACAAACAGAGAGCACTTTGAAACTTTCGAAGCAAGCCACGAGGGAATCAAAGGAAAATAAGGAAAAGCCTGGCAGTCGATAACGTCAGGTTTCTCTTTCAACAATGGAAAGAAGAGAAAAACAGAATAATAGATCGCCTGAAGGATCGACCTTCGTCCTTTAACATAAAGGTTCATCGGCTGGCATAAGCCATGATAGATAATCCCGTTTTTTTCAACAACAGCCGGACCTTCCCAGTATTTCATGCCGAAGATATGGACTTCATGCCCCCTCTCCGCCAGCCTGAGGGACAGCTCGTAGATCCTCTTCTCGGCCCCGCCTTTTACATAAGGATAGATAACATCGTATACGAACGCGATCTTCATGGGATTATTCCGGTACTAATACATGAACACTGTATAGACTTTAATATTCTTTAAAAATTCAAGAGATTTAAAGTTTAAATTGCTTTGAGAATAAACTCAAGTGCACAATGTGGAAAAAATGCACAATATGGTAAAAGTGTACAATTATAAATATTGCACTCGACAAAAAATTATCCATGTCATTCAGGACAGAAGAAAGTTCAGCAGGTCAAATCAAGCGTATTCCAATAAAAGAACCTACATGGAGAGAATTGCACGATTTAAAAAAATCCGGCCAAAGCTATGACGATTTAATCTCTGAAATGATTGAAAGGGAACAGGATTACAGGGAATGGAAGATGATTGCCGAGATTGAAGAAAAAGGTGATTTCATACCATTCAACCCGGAAGATATTCTTGGCAACTAAAAAGGACGATGAATATCTGTGTTTAATATACTTATAGAAAAAAGGGCTGAAAAATTTCTTAAAAAACTTCCAATTAAATCCCGGCGAATAATTGTCGAGAAGATCCTGGAATTAAAAAATGATTCTTTCCCGGGTGAAAACAAGGAAAAAATATTCTGTCCGAAACCGCCGGAAGCTTATCGCCTTCATATCAGCAGATCCTACACAGTATTATATATAATAAATATTGACGATCACCTCGTTAAAATTGAAAAAATAATAACAATCGAAGGTGCACACAAAGATTATTCCCGCAGATAAACTGCCGGATTTATGAATCAAAATTTATCCTGAATAGAAAATTAAAAGAAAAAAAATTAGAATCTCGGTTTTCTGTATTTGGGGAGGCAGTCCCTGCAATACACCGGTCTTCCTTCGGTCGGTTTAAAAGGTACTTCACATTCTTTGCCGCAGTCGCTGCAGACTGTTTTGTGCATCTCTCTTGGTTCTCTGGGTCCGAAGTTTCTCCGGCCCCCATAATTTCTGTCATTCATTTTTGATCTCAACAGATGTATCTGTCAAACGTAATTTAGGTTGTGACATTATATAAGGATGTATTAGCCTGGTGAAATTTCACTTTCACACTGCCCGCCGGAGATATAAATAAGACAGGTCCCGAACTGATATTGTGCACGAAGCAAAGGAAAAATAATATCACCAATCTTTTCTTTGATCGTGCCGCAAACCTCCGGAAACCTCAAAAGAAAAATTTCTCCGAATCTCAATTTTTTTATTTGGAGGCATGTGTAAGAATATGCCTTATTTCAGGCAAAATGATCTCCTCGGTAGCAAGTCTTACGGCACCGGTCGATCCCGGTATGCAGAAGATTGCTTTTTCTTTGTAGATCCCTGCAGCAGCCCTGGACAATAACGAACTTGTGCCTATCTCGCCGTAGCTCTTCAGCCTGAACAATTCGCCAAAACCGTCTATGGTTTTTTTGAATATAGGTGAGACCGCTTCAATCGTGCAGTCGTCGTGAGTGAGGCCGGTTCCTCCATTTACTATAATACAGTTTGAAGATTCCAAAGCTTCGAAAACCGCTCCCTTTATCAGGTTGATATCGTCGGGAACCACTTCATAGAAAGCAATGCCGATATTGTCCTTTGTCAGCAGTTCGATTATCTTTTTTCCGCTTAGATCACTGTCTTTGTCCCTTGTGGTTGAAACCGTAATAACAGCCGCTTTTATTTCTATATCCTGAATGTGAGAACTATCCATACAAAGTTATTAAGGTTTTAATAGAAGATTAGCATAACGACAGATCGATTAAACAAAGGAATTATATAATGCCTGAAGGAAAAATCCTGCACATTTCACGAATAAGAAGACAGTATTTTCACATTTTGCAGGCAATACGAAATTATAATTCTATTATAAAACGGATAACAACTATTTATAAAAAGGAAACAAGAACTTCTATGATGAAGACAGGGGTCTTTAAAGCAATAACACTGGGATTGATTATCTGCTTTACATTATCAGCGGGGTGTGCAGCACTACCTGAAGAAGAAACACCGGCGCAATCCACGTCTTCAGTTTCTGACACTACACCATCCGTACCAGACGGAGAGGTTGATCAGGTAAACTATTCAACGCCGATCCCCACTCCAACAGAAGAAAAAAAACCTGAATATTCCATCCCACCGGATGAGAATATTTCAGGTCCACAATATTCTGTTATCTATTCTAAGGAAGAATATCTGAGATACACTGTAATACCGTTTGATCTGGATTTAAAGTATCCTCCGCTGGTCTTCGAATACGACCTGGAAATAGACACTGAAACAGATGTGAAGGCGGCTTACAGCGAATATGGGGGTAAAAGCGAATACTCCTATACCCTGATAAAACCGAGCCAGAATGCCTGGTATACGATATCGATATACGATAATGAAACAGGGGTACTTCTCAATTCAAAGGATCTCAGGCATTTCGGTGACTCAAGTGAATCGGGAACTTTCAAGATCCTTGAGGCAGGGGACTATCACATAGAAATTTCAGGAAATCTTGTCACGGCAAATACCACCGTTATGCTGCCTCCTGAAAATCTTAATTGACATTTTTTAAATCAATTAAACAATTATATATGCTAAAAGATCCAATTTAGTTAGGCAAAAATAACCCTGTCCCGGTAGGGTAGAGGATATCCTAGAAGCCTGCGGAGCTTTTGACCCGGGTTCAAATCCCGGCCGGGGCGTTATTGTTTTAAAATTTTTCATTATTTACAGTATATTGAGTGATACGCCTTTTTACTCCAGAAAAATGTAAAGAGTCTGGAGAAATTGTTTTACTTTGATTTCTGTAGTCCTTTTTTCGAATTTCAGACACGATGAATCCAGTCATCCTCGTGCGAAAAAAATCCGGAAAAAATAAACTTAAAATCCTTTTTCATGAAAATAACAAATCTGTGACGGTTCCAGATGTCTACTACAACACGGAGCCGCCACAGGATTAGATGTACCCGTTAATTGAAAATACTTTCACTCTATGCACGTCCATAAGAATTTAATGATAATAAAATTTCATATTCTCAATTCTACTACACACGGAGCCAATACATGAAAAAGAAATTTGTTGAAAAAGATGAAGAAGAATTAATTTTAAAGAATGCCGATTGGTTCACTAAGAATGTCATCCAGAGAAAAAAAGGGGTTATATATGGAAAATTAAAAAAATAACCCTCTTGCCTGCCCGGAAGATCATGAATACCTGATTTCAGATAAGACAATGAAATATACTATAACCTGAAACTGAATAAAAATTGTTTTAGTTTTAATCCTTTTCGACTGATTAATCTATTGCAAACCGACTTCAAATTAAATTATTTCTTCCCGCTCTTTGATCTTTCACCCTTCAGTTCCTGATATATGTCCATCAAAATTTCAGGATTATCCATTACATATTCTCTTGCCGTCCTCTGCAGATCCTGCAATCTTTCATCGGGACTCAGTTGCGGATGATCCCCGGACGGAGAATAATGCCGGTCGATATATTCCTGGCAGGCAAAAATAATCTCTTTTGATCTGTCCCTGTGATTTTTTTCAGCCAGCTCTTCAATTCTCTCCAGTATGGCAACAGGCATATTGAGAGTCACGTGTTTTGTATCCAGCTTTTTAACCATGTTCACCCACCATGATGATATATTATGTCATAATATATTATATTATGGTATTGTAGAGCAATTAATATATATTGCTTTGTGCCAAAATATAGCATGATATATTATGAAAACACATTGGGAGGCACCAAGATCAGACGAACTGATTTGCATTTCTGTAAATCTGCCAAAATCGGTTCTTGATCGGGTAGAAAACTACAGAAAAGAGCAAATCGAAAAAAAAGGAAAATGCAACAGAACCGATGCCATAATCGACCTCATAATCGCCGGTTCCAAATGCGAGGTGTGCCAGTGACCGGAAATATACCATACCGCCCGGCAACTGCCGGAGCATTTCATATAGGATTTTTCAAACTCATTCTCCCCATTGCAAATGTGGATCAAAATGAGAATAAATTCAGCAGGGGGAGATTTTCATGAGCCAGGTCAGAAGACTGGACCCCGTTCCCCTGTACCTGATATCCCACAAGTTAAACGAGGAGATCTCGCTTTCTGGAAAGAGCGTTACTGAAATCCACATCAGGCTTGCAGGACAGAATCTCTATAAAATCGAAATCGTCGAATCCGAAGATCGAAAAACGGCCGGAGGCAAAAAATGAGTCTCCGGACACTCACCATTACAAGAACGATAAAATCCCCCGGGGGCGAAGAAACGATACAGGGAATCTTTGAGATAGGAAATTCCCCTGAAGCGGATGCTGCCGCGGCCGCGATAGAACTGATGGATACAATCGCCAAAAATGCAGCATCCGGTTCCGGCCTCGGTCCTGCAAAAGAAAACAAACCCCCGGAAGAAAACAAATTCACCTGCGAGGAATGCGGCAGCATCATCAATTCAAACGAAAGCCGCCTCTCACAGATATTTGCGAACAGGAACCTGTGCAGGCAATGCCTCGGGAAGGTGGAGCAATGAAGTGTGCGGTCCTGTTCCAGGTCAGGGACGAAGACGGCCTGCTCCTGGTTTCCAAAGACGCCGTTATTCCCGCATATGAAGCGCTCCGGCTTTTGTCGGACGTCACAAGGGAAGACGAGAATAATGACGAAGAGATCGTCATCTGCCGGGATCATGAAAAATCCAGCAATATTACACCCGAAGATCCGAATCACGGATTAAAAGAAGAAGACCTCTTCGATGAAGACGAAAAGAACTTCCTCGGCTGCTGCAAAAACGCAGAAAATGCAGTCGAAGAATTCGGGAAGGCCTTCCCGAATTCGGATAAAAACGATGAAGCGATTGCCCTTACATGGTCGAATCTTAAAAAGGAAGGATTGCTGAATTCATTAAAAACCGGTAACTTCGTAAAGATCACGGATTCGAATTTCCCGCAATATGATACCACCGGGAGAGTCCTCCAGGTAAAAGGCAAAGATGTGCTTGTCAGTTTCCCCCATTCGGCGGTATGGATCGACAGATCAGTCATGGAGGTGGTTGACTCTCCGTCAAAAAAATGACATTCGCGTTGCTCTGTCAGATGGTTCCGAGATGTCAGCTGATGAACCAGGAAGTACAAAAATCTCTGGACCGGTTGTTCGAGCAGCGCAGGGAGCACATAAACACGGGTCAGGTAGTCAATGCCGCATACGATACGGCGAATATCCGGACTAAGTTATATCTCTTCCTTAATGACAAGGAGATCCTGTATCTTAAAAAAGAAGGAGTGATTTGAACGGACGGTAAAAAAAAATTTCAGTAATAATTCCGGAACAGTTAACAGACTGCCGGTTCATCAGGGTCAGGGCAAAGGACAAGGCTGCATTAGATCCGAAGTGGCAGACGCTCAGGAATTATCCGGCCGCAGACCCGGAACTCCTCAAACATATTGAGGCAGGAGGCAATTACGGTGTAATGCCCGCCGGCGGAGTATGCATACTCGATGCAGACAATGCAGCGGAACTTGTCCGGCTCCACGCCCTCGACATTTTTTCGGATACTTTCTTCGTAAGAACGGGGGGCGAGGGATTCAGGGGCCATTTTTATTTCAGGTGCAATTTTCCCGGTTCCAAAAAGATCATCCTTTACCATCCGGAAACAGGAAAAGAATTCGGAGACATCCGGCCGTCGGGCTGTAAGGCATACTGCCTCGGCCCGGGGAGCATTCACCCGTCGGGAAAACCGTATACGATTGGAAACGACCGCCCGGTAAGGGAATTCACGTACGAGGAGATCAGGGAGAAATTGTTTTCGAAAGTCGGGACATCAGCGGATAAAAAGGAGAAACAACCCACAGGAGATTCAAACAAAACCGAAAACAACCTTGTCGACGAACTCGGCCTCACGGTTACCGAATTCCTGATGCCGTTAAACCACACCGTCCGGAACGGCCAGGTGGAAGGAGAGCATCCTGTCCACGGTTCCGAGACCGGGACCAACCTGTCGGTCGACCCTGTGAAAAATATCTGGTACTGCCGCCGTCACAACAGCGGAGGCGGTCCCCTCGAAGCACTTGCCGTATCCGAAGGAATAATCGACTGTTCGGAGGCGGGGAAAGGATCTCTTAAGGGGCACTGGCCGGAGATATTTTCCGCACTCGAAAAAAGAGGCTACGGCGAGAGACTCAAAGAATTAAAAGACTTAAAGGACCTGAAAAGTTCCCGGGATAAAAAAAAACTAAAAATATCCCCGTAATAACAGTCAACTCCCGGCCGCTGAACGAAATTTCCGAAGATGCGATCAGTGTACTCGAAGAGGCAAACCATCCGCCGTTTCTCTTTCATCGCGGCGGATTCCTGGTCAGGATAGAGAGGGACGAGCGAAACATGGTCGAGATCAGGCAGATCAGGGAAGACGCACTGAGGGGTGTTCTTGCCCGCTGCGCAAGGTGGATCTCGTTGAAGCCGGTCGGAAAAAAGAAGGAGGACATCCGCTGGGTTGAAAAGACCGAAAATCCACCTGTAACGGTTGTCAAGGATATCCTCTCGCTTCCGCCCGGTATGCTGAACGTTCCTTCGTTGATAGCAGTCACCCACTCACCGATCATCCACGATGACGGGACGATTATCGCAGAGGAAGGCTACGACCCGAAGACAAAGACATATTTCGCTCCCGAACCGGGCTTTGTCCTGGAAGAGATTCCCGATCTCCCCGGCGAAGAGGATATCGAAAATGCACTCGTTATCCTGCAGGATGTCTTCGTGGATTTTCCTTTTGTCGATAATGTCTCGAAATGGAACGCCGTCGGTGCACTGATCACCGCGGTCTTAAGGCCGGTGATCAACGGCCCGGTCCCGTGCTGGATCGTCGACAAACCACAGGCGGGGAGCGGGGCGAGCCTGATCCAGAGTGCGATACATATGGCGGCGACGGGGAGAGACCCGAGTATCGAGGTGATCCCCAAATCGCCGGACGAATGGGAGAAGCGGACGCTTGCAACACTTCTTTCAGGCAGGAACATCTGCATTCTCGACAACATCTCGATCAGGCTCCGGTCCGACATCTTCGCGGCAATCCTGACGTCGAGGGAATGGAAGGGGAGGATTCTCGGAAAGTCGGAGGAGGTGTCCCTTCCGGTGAGATGCTTCTGGATGGCGAACGGGAACAATATCCAGTTCGGCGGGGATATCTCCCGGAGGATCTGGGTCTCGAAGATCGATCCCCAGATGGCTCTCCCGTGGCAGCGTGACGGGTTCATTCACCCGGACCTCCTCAAGTGGATTCAAAAGAACAGGGGAGAGATCGTCGCGGCGGTTTTTATCCTTGCAAAGGCGTGGATCACGGCGGGCAGGCCGAAGCCCGAAAAGATCATGCCGATCGGCGGATTCGAAGAGTGGCGTCATACCACCGGGGGAATTTTGGAGAATGCGGGAGTTGAGGATTTCATGGGGAATGCGATGAACGTCTACCTCGACGGCGACGTCGAACTGAGACAGTGGGAGAACTTTATCTCATCGGTCTTCGAGGTATTCGAAAGCCGGCCCTGGACCGCGGCCGATCTCTACAGGCGCCTGAACTCCGAGGAGTCGGGGGAGAGCCTCAATCCCCCGATCAGGGTTATGGATACGCTGCCCGACCATCTTGCGGAGATCTATATCTCGAAGCCGACGGGATTCACCCGTGCCTGCGGAAATGCACTGAGCAAACAGGAAGGAAGGCGTTTTCCCTGCGGGTACATGATCAGGAGAGGCCAGACGAGGCAGAGCGCCCAGCAGTGGATTATCGCAGAAATTATTGAGATCAGGACAAATCCAGGGGAGGCGAACGATGAGAGGACGGAAGGTAACTGACCGGGCGGGCCACGGATGCACTCCGTCGGTCCCGGCGGGCGATCTGTTAGTTAGTTGTAGTTATATTCCGTTCAGTACAGATCCAGAAAAAAAAGAGAATAAAGAAAAAAGGAAAAATAAAAAAATCGATCTTACCGTGGACCGGATTCCGCCTCACGAAACTATCATAATTCGTACCCGGGATTTTTTATTTCGCTTCATTAAGGGTGAGGGATAGATGCCGGAAAATATGCTGATGGCCGGCCCGGGTCTCAATGAATTATTGTTCTCAATAAACGGCGAGCTGCACACGACTCACCCGGATACGGATTCCGGTCCGGGTACATGGAGAACGACGAAACTCCTGGGCGGCCGCCGGTGCGTATACCTGTACCCTCCTCCGGTTCATCCGTCCGAAAACGATCACGCCCGGGCATGGAAAACCGGAAAACTCCTCGCCGAAAATTCCGAAGCGGATATCCCGACTGCAAGAGCCTGGGTTTCGGACGATTACCTTTCGCTTGTAGTCTACGACATGAGGTCGCAGTTGTATTTCATCTGCCCTCACTCCTGGGCCTGCCAGGTTGCATGCCGGAAAAGGAAGGTCTCAAAAATGATAAAATGCGAAAAGGAGATGATCCCGTGAACCCTCATATCTTCCTGAAACAGTTGAGTAAAACTTAAATATAGGTAAAAAACGGCCGGATCGTGGATTTTTTGCATCCACACAGAAGCCCTGTACGCCACGATCTCGCACCGGATCGATATAGACATCGTCCGGAGAAATGAGGGCATTCTCGGGCTTTTATATCGATGCAATTTGGGGTTTGTTTGGCGTAAAACGACGGATTGGGGGGATTTTTTAGGAGGGTTCAATATGCTCTGAAAATGGGGAAAATAATCTCGAATTGAGGATTTTTGGGGTGTTTTGACCTTAGGAAACCGTCATCTCATTCCCTGAACATTTGAGGGAGTCGGCCTAAATTAGTTTCTCCGCTCAATTCCCTGAAATCTAAAAATGAGTTGTTTGGAAATCAAAACAGGGAGTATATTCAGATTCTTAAGCGGAATACTATTTTATGTATTCAGGATAAATGTTCAACAATACTAAAAAAGTATCCAAATAAAGCAGAAATCCAGGATATTTGAAATCCCTACTCATAATTGATAATTAAATCAACAATTCATCATGGGGGAGAGATGAAAAAGAAAGAAAAACTTACAATCATGGTATCATCAACAGTCTATGGTGTCGAAGAACTTTTAGAGAGGATATATTCGCTTTTAACCACCTACGGGTATGACGTGTGGATGTCACACAAAGGGACGGTTCCGGTATTTTCAAACAAAACAACAATTGATAATTGCATTGCTGCTGTTAATAATTGTGATCTCTTTTTAGGATTAATCAACCCGAATTATGGATCAGTAAATGATGATGAGGGAATATCCATAACACACCAGGAATTAAGAAAAGCAATAGAATTAAAAAAACCAAGGTGGCTGCTGGTCCATGATCATGTAGTTTTTGCCAGATTATTTCTCAGATATCTTGGATATGAAAACCAGAAGAAAAGGGATGCCCTCTCATTACGTGAAAATACAATACTTGACGACCTCCGCGTTATCGATATGTATGAAGAAGCAATACTATCACAGGAACCCCGTAGAGACCGAAAGGGAAACTGGACCCAAAAATACTTTTATGATGAAGATGCTGTTCTTTTTGCCAGGGCACAATTCTTTCGCTACCAGGAAGTCGAGGCGTTCATAGAAGAAAATTTTAAGGATTATAATCGTGTTTCCAACGCGATTCAGGATAAAGGAGACAGCTCATGAATATTGATCAATCGAAAAAAATCCTGATGCTCGGTGGGGAAGGCCAGAATATAGAATTTAAGAGAAACTGCCGGGATCTAAATTCGATTGGAAAGGTTATCTGCGGTTTTTTAAATTCGTCAGGAGGATCAATTCTATGCGGAATCTCCGAAAAATTCAATCTCTCTGGAATAAAGATCACCGAATCTGAAAAAAATAATATCGAAAAAGAAATTCAGCAACAGATTTCCCCTAAAGCACTTGTATCTTTCGATATATATGAAATAGAAGGTAAAAAAATCCTGGCAATTGAAGTCCCGGCGGGAAAAGATATTCCTTACGCATTTCAGGACGTAATTTATATTAGAAGTGGAAATAAGACACAAAAAGCCGATATTTATACCATAAATGATATGGTTTTAAGCAAACAGGTCGAACCTCACCGATGGGAACGTCGTTTTTCAATAGCAGATATAAATGAAGACATTGAATTAAATGAATTTAATCAGGCAATAAAAGAGATAAGCAAACGTTTCATATTTCGCGATAATCACAACCTGAATATGATCCTTGAGGATCTTTCAGTGGCAAGATACGGTCGCCTAACTAACGCAGGAGATATCCTCTTCTGTAAAAATCCGGCAGAAAGATATCCACAGGTTCGGGTCCGTGCCTCATGCTATATATCTGATAAATCCGATGAAATCTATAAAGATTTAAAATCCTTTGAAGGGCCGCTCATTTCGGTTCTCGAAGAACTATTCCGTTTTATCCAAAGAAATACGGCAACAAAATCGTTATTTGACCCTAATGATCTCAGAAGACGGGATGAATCGTTTTACCCTACAGATGCAATTCGTGAAGGTCTAGTAAATGCATTCGTTCACAGGGACTATAGCGATTTTTCAGGAGGAATTATTGTCAGTATTTATCCGAAAAGTCTTGAGATTTACAATACGGGATCTTTTCCGGAAGGAGTCACACCGGATAAACTCTCAGAAGGGCATATCTCGGTTCTCCGAAATCCTGATATTGCGCATGTTGTTTACCTGAGAGGTCTTATGGAAAAAACCGGAAGAGGAAGTGTACTGATCCGGAGATCGTGCGAGGAACATGGATTGCCTCCGCCTGAATGGACATGCGATCAAAATAGTGTCACTTTAACATTCTTCGCCCCGGAAGTTACCCCGGAAGTTACCCCGGAAGTTACCCCGGAAGTTACCCCGGAAGTTACCCCGGAAGTCACCCCGGAAGTCACCCCGGAAGTCACCCCGGAAGTCACCCCGGAAGTCACAAAAATTCTAAATGCACTGAAAGGTGAGATGTCAAGGAAAGATCTCCAGGCGGCATTGAATCTAAAAGATGCCGAAAACTTCAGGAAAAGTTATCTTCTTCCCGCAATTGAAAATAATTTTATTGAGATGACAATCCCGGATAAACCGAAGAGCAGCAAACAAAAGTATCATATCACAGATAGAGGAAAACAGATATTACAGATTATCCTGTCCGAAGAATGATCGAATATCCTAAAAATTGTTTTAACAGGAGAAGGATTTTTTTCATACTGAAATTTCTACTTTTTTTGATTGTTCAAGAGCATGGTGAAAATTATTATAACACAGCCGCGTCAAATTTTCAACCAGAGCAAAAGTTTCAGTTACCGGGGACATAATTACGTCACCGGCTCCTTCAGGAACTAATCTCTATCGATCCCAGGAAATTATGGAAGACACAGAGAAAACCAGGAAAAATATCGTCCTTTTCATTGCAGCAGTCTGCATCATATCCTTCGCACTGCTGTTCGCATACACCGCTTATCACCACATATTCACGCCGGATACGGTTTATTTCGCCGGAGCATTTCCATTTGAAGAAACGGATTTAAGTCCCGGTTCCGTCATCCTGGATCTAAACGATTCCGATTTCGAACAATACCCCGTGCTTTCGCAGCTGGTAAACGACCCGGAAGGAGGCCATATTACATTCAACCACTTCGAATGGAACTATGACGAAATCCAGGATTTCAGGGATCAATATTGCGTTAAAAGAGAATTAAACAGGTATGTCCGGTGGAACGGGACCTGTTATCAGATCGTCGTCGGCCAGTCGTGACGATGAGTATTAAATGGATCCGTCCACACAATGACGGACCGATACGATAAAAGAAACACATGGGAGGAAGCAAAATATTCAAAACAAACATGGAGCTAATCACTATTTTTTGTATTTTTGCCATATTAGGACTGGTTCTCATTGCCGGGTGTATCGAGTCCGGCGTTTCAGGTGCGGAAGCGGTGGTAATCAAAATCTCCCCGGGTGGAGAGAAGATATCGGAGACTGTCATACCCTGCTCCGGTATTCACCAGACGTCCCCATATATCCGCACCCTCCCCGCGAAAATATCCGGGAACGGATCTTTTGTCATAATCCAATATCCCAACATATCTACGGAATTAATAACCCGTGCAGTTATTATCGACAACAACGGCAAAATGATAAAAGATACCGTCTTCCCGGCGATCGACAAAGATATTTTCGACCTGATCGCATTTGAGAACGATACCGTCGTTGCCATTTCAGAAGACGGGATACTGTATTCCTTCAGTTCAAACGGAGACCTGGTATCAGGGACAAGCGTCTTCGAACTCGACGGAGAGATCACGAAGTCAGGATACACATTCGCTTCCGCCGCCCCTGCAGCAGGTGAAGAGATCGTCCTCGCAGGTGAAGACAAAAAACCCGGGTACGTGCAGATCCTCAATATTTCCCCTGAAGAAAAGAAAGTCAGCGAGACCAGGATCAAAATCGGCGGAATGCCGTGGATCCACAAAGTAATTCAGACAGATGACGGAGGTTTCCTGGTCGGCGGCTCATATTCGGACTCCGCCTCGTTTCCTCATTCACGGCCGTGGATTGCAAAGACGGATGACAACGGCAGCCTGCTCTGGGAGAATAAATTGGGCAGCGTGAACGATTCTTTCATCGATTTTTATGAGAGCGAAGACGGGGAATACCATATCATCTATGCAGCGCAGGTAACCGGTGAAAACGGATCGTACCGCGATCAATATATAGAGGCAATTGTGGATAACAGCGGGAATATGGTAAGTACGGCCAATGACAGTATTTTGAAATACCCCAAACTGATCTCGAAAGACGGCCTGATATTTACAGAAACCATATCCGGCACAGACGGCGGGAAAAAACTGCATATCATAAAAACAAATGCCGAAGGTGAAACGGAATGGGATAGTCTCTGTGAACTGTCAGAGTCTTCCGCGACCAGCTCCAGTATAGGTTCCGGGATAGTCCGGACGGTGGACGGGGGATACCTGATAACCGGAGCGAGATATTATTATTGAAACAGTTTTCGGGAAATATTATGCAGTCAGTCGAATTCATTTCAAAAATGAAGGAAGCAGGTCTCTATAAGATCCTGTTTTTTTTAACAATTGTATTCAACAGTTTCATTTTAGCACTTTTTTCGGCATCCGGACTGGTCTACCTGTTATTTCAATATTTTGACATGTTTTCCTTCGTAAATTTGTATATAGCAGCCCTGGTAATTACAATTTTAGCAGCAGCGTCGGCATTCACATTATTGTCTTTAAAATTATTCGATTACAACCCGTGGGCGGCCGTCGGAATTCATATGGTGCTTTTCGCATTATTCGGTTCGCTGCTTATCGGTATGACGATACATGATCTTAAAAATTAATTTTTGGAGGGTGCAATGAAATTAAAACTTCTTTTAGTAATTTTTTTAGTATTATTATTGCTCTTCGCAAACCATCCGGTTTCGGCGCTTTCTTCCCCCGGGGATGATAATCCCATATCGATTGTCATCACCTCTCCGGCAAACGGTTCCAGATTCCATAGCGACGTTGTTCCCCACCAGGTCAGGGTACTTGCGAACATCTCTTCGACATACAACATAACCGGGGTTACCCTCGACAGCGGGTGGGAAACCATCGAAGCAGAGGAGCCTTTCACCGAAATCGACGAAGAGATCCGGATCGACAGCAGCGGGAACAGATCGATCGTAGTTACGGCCCGGGATGAAAAAGGCAATTTGGTATCCGGGACTACCGAATTCACCATAATTATCGGCCCTCCGGTAAGTCAACGATATGCGATGCAGTTTACAGTCCGGGGACAGATCACGGATTCGAACGGGAAACCTGTAAACGACTGCCGGGTCCGGATAAATTCTTCGTTTTACAAATATCTCGGTGAGTATATGGGATCGACCAACGTGACGGACATCAACGGCAGCTACCTGATCAAGAATGTCTACGGTCCGGACCTTATGATTACGGCAGAAAAGGAAGGTTACCTGAAGTATGAAAGCGTTGAAAGCTTCGAGAGTGACAACGTAGAATTCGATATCGTTATGATGCCTGAGAAGAAGGAATTACCATTACCCGGTTTCATTATAATTCTCAGTACCGGACTGGCTGTTTTTCTTAGGAAAAGGAATAGAATGAAAAGAAATTGATCTCGGGTAAGGATTGTCCCTTAACACAAGAGCGTTGCCAGCGCATAAAAAAAATCAGCAACCATCACCCACAGTTTCCTTAAAGATTCTCAAAATTTCAATTATACCAAATCTAAAAAAAATATCACCAGTTAATAATATATTTCATTCAACTTTTTTTGATGATTGTTCAAGAGCATGGTGAAAATCGTTATTATATGGTCAGGTCATATTTTCAACCGGGGGCAGATGAAGGAGTGATCCTTCACTAAACCCTTTTTAGAGAAAGCAAAGTATCGGTTAAGTAAAGGACCTGGCCTCAGGACTCCGATTACCACATCAAACCTGTTGCCTGGTCTTTCATTTGCCGACTAACAAACCGGCACCACCTATGTCAGCATTATTGCAGATTAAGGTTTGCATGCCGGTAAAAAATTAATTGAGGTAAAAAAATGGAAACAGAATTCGGTATGCGGGCCCTTGGCCTGCTATTGGTAGTGGCACTAGCCGGTGCGATCTTCGTTCCGGGTGTAAATGCTCATAATGCTACGGGAATATGGCTTGATAGTTTTGATCAATTAGCCGGACAAAAAGATATGTCCCGTTATAATCCAGAGATTAAGATTACTCCAACAAAAAGGATCGATGAAGAGCAGGCTAAATTATATCCCGGTTTAATGATTATGGATTCAAAACGCAAGGAAGAATTTAAAGAAATCGATGCTAAGGTTAAAATTCTCTCAGACGGAAAAATGACACTTTCGGTACCAAATCAGGAAAAAGTCGCAGGTACCAAAAGTA